>CAZMDO010000049.1:6208-13189 GCA_964564445.1 uncultured Ruaniaceae bacterium
CCTGCGGCGCCGGCTTCGTCCTGCTCGGGGGGCGGTGCGGTGCGAGGCGGGGCAGGCGAGGGCTGCGCCCCGAGGCGGGCAGCGGTCCCCTGCGCCCCTAGGCGGGCAGTGTTCCCCTGCGCCCCTAGGCGGGGTCAGACGCTGGCCAGCTCCCGGGCCGCCTCGACCTCGATGGCGATCTTCACCTTGTCGCCGACCATCAGGCCGCCGCCCTCGAGGGCCACGTTCCAGGTGAGGCCGAACTCCTTGCGGGAGATCTCCGCCTCGATGGAGAAGCCGAGCTTCTCCTCGCCCTCGGCACCCACGGACCCGTTGAACTCCACCTCCAGGGCCACCGGCTTGGTGACGCCGTTGATGGTCAGGTCACCGTGCAGCACGAACTCCTCGCCGCTGCCCTCGACCGAGGTGGAGGTGAAGGTCCACTCCGGGGTGTCCTCCGCGCTCCAGAAGTCGGCGCTGCGCAGGTGGGCGTCGCGCTGCTCGTTCCCGGTGTGCACCGATCCGGACTGGATGGTCACCTGGGCGCTGGAGTCGGCGAAGTGCTCGGCCACGGTGAAGGAGCCGGCGAACTCGGTGAACCGGCCCCGCACCTTGGCGATACCGGAGTGGCGGACCACGAAGCCGACCTCGCTGTGGGTGGGGTCGATGGCGAACGTGCCGGTGGGGATGGTGCTCATCGTGGGGGTTCCTCCCAGAGTCGTTGCAGATTGAATAGTTGAAGGTTGTAGTAATCACTATGGACGATCCTCTACGCTGCTGTCAAGGCGTGCGGAAGGAGACCGGGTGTGAGCCAGGACTCACTGTGGCTCGATGCGGAGCAGCAGGCGCACTGGCGGTCCTTCCTCGGCGGCAGCTGGGCGCTGCTGAACGCGCTGGAGCGCGACCTGGAGGACGCCACCGGCCTGTCGATGAGCGAGTACGAGGTGATGGTGCGGCTCAGCGAGGCCGAGGGGCGCAGCCTGCGGATGTCCCTGCTGGCCGAGGAGGTGGTGGTGTCCCGGTCCCGGCTCACCCACACCGTGCACCGGATGGAGCAGGCCGGCCTGGTCGCCCGCCGCACCAGCACCGGGGACCGCCGCGGGGTGGACTGCGTGCTCACCGACGCCGGCTTCGCCCGGCTGGCCGCGGCGGCCCCGCACCACGTGGCCTCGGTCCGGGCGCGGCTGGTGGACGTGCTGGCGCCGGAGGACTTCGCCCGGCTGGGGGCGATCTTCACCACCGTCGGCGCCGCGCTGACCGAGCGTGCGGCGGTGTCATGACCCGGCGCGTCACGGCCTCGTGACCCGGCGAACGGCTGTGTCCTGACCCACGTCCGGTGGCGTCGAGCACCCAGGAAGATTTGCGAGACTGGAACCATGGTGCGTACCACTGTCCATCTGCTCCGGCACGGTGAGGTCTACAACCCCGACCGGGTGCTCTACGGACGCCGCCCGGGCTTCGGCCTCTCCGAACGCGGCCGCACCATGGCCGAACGGATCGCCACCGGCTTCGCCGCACGGGAGGCCGACCTCGTCCACCTGGCCGCCTCCCCCCTGCAGCGCGCCCAGGAGACCGCCGCGCCGCTGGCCGCCGCCTTCGGGCTCGAGGTGGAGACCGACGGCCGGCTGATCGAGGCGGTGAACCACTTCGAGGGCAGCGCCGTGGGCAAGGACCCGACCGTGCTGCTGGACCCCAGGCACTGGCCGAAGCTGGTCAACCCGCGCAGGCCCTCCTGGGGGGAGCCCTACATCGAGCAGGCCGAGCGGATGTTCGCCGCGATCCGCGAGGCCAAGCGCCAGGCCGCCGGGCACGAGGCCGTGCTCGTCTCCCACCAGCTGCCGATCTGGGTGGTGCGCCGCACCCTCGAGGGCCGATCGATGATCCACGACCCGCGCCGGCGCCGGTGCACCCTGGCCTCGCTGACCAGCCTCACCTTCGACGACGGCACCCTGGTCGCCCTCGACTACTCCGAACCCTGCCGCGACCTGTTGCCCGATCCGTCGACGGCGGTGCTTCCGTGACCGCCCGAGCCTCCTCGGTCCGGGGCCGGCCAGGCGGGCGCACGTGGCGTGCGGCCGTCGTGGCCGTTGCCGCTCTCACCGTGGTCGCGGGCTGCTCCGGATCCGGGGAGCAGGAACAGACGCCGGACGTTGCCAGCTACGTCTCGGCCGACGGCAGCGTGGAGACCTGGCCGGCGGCACAGCGGGGGGAGCCGGTCGAGCTGGCCGGCACCACCTACGACGAGCAGCAGGTCGACCTGGCGGACTGGCGCGGGGACGTGGTGGTGGTGAACTTCTGGTACGCCGCCTGCCCGCCGTGCCGCGCCGAGGCACCGGACCTGGCCGCGATCGCTGAGGACTACGCCGACCAGGGCGTGCACCTGCTCGGGGTGAACCACACCGACGACGCCGGGACCGCCCAGGCGTTCGAGCGCTCCTTCGGGGTGCCCTACCCGAGCCTGGACGACACCGCCGCCGAAGGCGTCGCGGCGATGCAGGGCGTGGTGCCGCTGCGTGCCATGCCCTCCACCGTGGTGCTGGACCGCGAGGGCCGGGTGGCCGGCCGGATCCTCGGCCAGGCGGACCCGAGCACGCTGCGCGCGCTGATCGACGACACCCTCGCCGAGGAGGCATGACCGCGATGGGCACCTGGGCCTCCTCGCTCGGCGAGGTGATCTTCTCCGGCTCGCTGCTGGCCGCCGCCCCCGTTGCCCTGCTCGCCGGGTTCGTCTCCTTCGCCTCGCCGTGCGTGCTGCCGCTGGTGCCCGGCTACCTCGGCTACCTCGGCGGCATGGTCGGTGCCGACCCGGCCGGCAAGGGCAGCGGGTCGCGGGCGCGGCTGGTGCTCGGCGTGCTCGGCTTCGTGGCCGGCTTCACGCTCGTGTTCACGCTGGCCACGATGGCGCTGACCAGCATCGGCATCACGCTGTTCCGCTGGCAGGACGTGATCACCCGGGTGCTCGGCGTGCTGGTGATCCTGCTCGGTCTGGCGTTCCTGGGTGCGGTGCCGTTCCTGCAGCGGGAACGCCGGCTGCACGTCTCCCCGCGCGCGGGCGTGTGGGGTGCGCCGCTGTTGGGCATCGTCTTCGGCCTCGGCTGGGCACCCTGCGTCGGCCCGACCCTGGCCGCCGTGCAGTCCCTCGCGGTCGGCGGCGCCGACCCGGTCCGGGCCCTGCTGCTGGTGCTGCTGTACTGCTTCGGCCTGGGCCTGCCGTTCGTGCTGGTCGCGATGGGGCTGAAGTCCTCGGCCCGGATGGTCGCGTTCCTGCGCCGCCACCGGCTGATGGTGATGCGCGCCGGCGGCGGGCTGCTCATCCTCCTCGGTCTCGCCCTGGTCACCGGCCTGTGGTCCCGCTGGGCGCTCTGGCTGCAGGGTCTCATCGACGGCTTCACGACGGTGGTGTGAGGATGGCGACCTACCGCCCCGAGGGGCTGAAGACCGGCGCGGCCGAGACCCTGGTGGCCGAACCGCCCCCCTCCGGGCCGCCGGCCCCGCAGGGCGTCCCGCTCGGGCTGAAGGGCTGGCTGCGCTGGGTGTGGCGGCAGCTGACCAGCATGCGGGTGGCCCTGCTGCTGCTCCTGCTGCTGGCCGCCGTGGCGCTGCCCGGGGCGTTCTTCCCGCAACGCTCCTCGGACCCCAACGCGGTGGCCCAGTACTACCAGGACCACCCGGCCAGCGCACCGGTGCTGGACACGCTGCACCTGTTCGACGTGTTCTCCTCGCCCTGGTTCTCCGCGGTCTACCTGCTGCTGTTCGTCTCCCTGATCGGCTGCATCGTCCCGCGCACCCTCTCCCACCTGAAGAACCTGCGGGCCCGGCCCACCCGGGTGCCGCGCCGGTTCGCCCGCTTCCCGGTGCGCACCGAGCTGCGCACCACGATGGCGCCCGAGCAGGTGCAGCAGGCGCTGGGGGCCGCCCTGGGCCGGCGCTACCGGAGCGAGTGGGGCACCGAGGAGGTGACCACCGCCGCCGGCCGGGTGCGCACCATCCGCACCCTCTCCGCCGAGCGCGGCACCGGCCGGGAGACCGGCAACCTGGTCTTCCACCTGGCGCTGGTCGGTCTGCTCGTGGTCACCGCCTGGGGCCAGCTGGTGCACTACCGCGGCCAGATCGTCATCGTCGAGGGGGACACGTTCGTCAACGCCCCGCTGGACTACGACTCCTTCGACACCGGCGCCTGGTACGACGCCGAGGGGATGGAGCCGTTCCGGATCCGGCTGGACGACTTCTCCTCGGTGTTCACCCCGGAGGGTGAGGCCCGCGACTTCGCCGCCGACGTCACCCTGCTGCCGGCGGACGGGCCGGACCGGACGCAGAGCGTCCGGGTGAACCACCCGCTGGAGACCAACTCCACCCGGGTGTACCTGTCCGGCAACGGCTACGCCCCGGACGTGACCGTCACCGACGCCGCCGGTGAGGTGGCCTTCTCCGGACCGGTGATCTTCCTGCCCGGCGGGGACCTCGGCTACACCTCCAACGGCGCCATCATGGTGCCGGACACCTCCGCCGGACTGGAGCAGATCGGCCTGAGCGGCACGCTGTTGCCCACCGCGGTGATCACCCCGTCCGGTGAGCCGATCATGTCCAGCTATCCGGAGCTGCTCGACCCGGTGCTGGTGCTCAACGTCTACACCGGTGATCTCGGCCTGGACGACGGCGTGCCGCAGAACCTGTACGTGCTGGACACCACCGGCATGACCGAGGTGGCCGACCCCGACGACGCGGACCAGCCCGCGCAGGTCGTCCTCCGCCCCGGCGAGACCGCCGAGCTCCCGGACGGGCTGGGCACGATCACGTTGAACGACATCCCCCGGTTCGCGGCGCTGGACGTGCGCTACGACCCGTCGATCCCGTGGATGGGGCTGTTCGCCGGGATCGCGATCGCCGGCCTGGCCGGCTCGCTGTTCCTGCCCCGCCGGCGGCTGTGGGCGCGGATCATCCCCGGACCGGGCGGGACTACAGTGGTCACGGCGGCAGCACTGGCCCGCGGTGACGATCCCGGGCTCCGAGGTGAGCTGGACCGGGTGCTCGCCCCGCTCAGCACCACCCGGCCTGCCGACGAGCAGACGAAGGAGAACCTGTGAACACCGAGCTCGGCACCCTGAGCACCCTGGGCGTCTACGGCGCGATGGCCTGCTACGTGGTGGCCATGGTCGCCTTCGCGGTGGACGTCTCCGCCCTGGGCGCCGGCGCCAAGGCGGACCGCCGGCGCCGCGCCGCCGGGATCGGCATGTCGGTGACCTGGTTGGCCCTGATCGTCCAGCTCGTCGCGATCGTGCTCCGCGGGCTGGCGGCCGGCCGAGCGCCGTGGGCGAACATGTACGAGTTCACGCTGATGTTCACCTTCTTCCTGGTGGCGCTCTTCCTCGGCATCCAGCGCCGCAAGGACATCCGCTACCTCGGCGTCGGGGTGGCGCTGCTGGCCTTCCTGGCGCTGTTCCTGGCCACCACCGTGCTGTACGTGGAGGCGGACGGGGTGCAGCCCGCCCTGGACAGCTACTGGCTGCTCATCCACGTGTCGGTGGCCACCCTGTCCACCGGTCTGTTCGGGCTCAGTGCGATGGTTTCGGTGGTGCAGCTGATCAAGGGGCGGCGGGAGGCGCGCGACCAGGACCGTCCCGCCCCGGCCATCGTCCCTGGCCAGGATGGTCCCGCCGGTGACGGCGGAGCCTCCGGGGGCGGGGCGGGCGCACCGCTCGCAGCCGGTCCCGCGGGCGGGGGCGTGGCGACCGCGCCGGCGCGTCCCGCATCCTCGGTGCTCACCAGGGTGCTCGACCCGTTGCCCTCAGCAGCGGACCTCGAGCGGCTCGCCTACCGGCTGAACGCCGTGGCCTTCGTGGCGTGGACGTTCGTGGTGGTCGCCGGTGCGATCTGGGCCGAGCACGCCTGGGGTCGGCCCTGGGGCTGGGACCCGAAGGAGACCTGGAGCTTCGTCATCTGGGTGATCTACGCCGCCTACCTGCACGCCCGGGTGACCGCCGGCTGGGCGGCGCAGAAGTTCGCCTACTTCGCCCTGGTCGGGTTCGTCGCCCTGCTGGCCAACTTCTACGTGGTGAACATCTTCTTCGACGGTCGGCACTCCTACTCCGGACTCTGACCCGCACGGCCCCGCCGCACAGGTGCGGGGAGGGCGTGGCCGGCACCCCGGTGCGACCCGCGCGGCGGGTCACTCCGGGCTGCGCCGACCGTGGCCGTCCTCCCGGGTGGGGTGCTCGTCCCCGGGAGGGTCGCTGTCCGGGTGCGTGCCGCCGTCGCCGCGGGGCGGCTGCTTCCCGGAGGGGTCGCCCTGACCAGGCGGTGGTGCCGGACGCTGCGGCGGTTGCGGCCCGGTGGGCCGGCCCAGGCCGGCGAGGAAGTCCGGATCGTCGTCGGGCGCCAGCGGCCGGCTGCGCCGCACGGGACGTGGCCGCGGCTCCCCGGCGAGGTGACTGACCACCAGCCAGACCGCACCGCCCACCCCGGGGAGCACGATGATCACCGTGACCCACAGCCAGGCGGGCAGGTCCCGGCGCACGCGGTCGTCGGCGCGCACGCAGTCGATCACGGAGTACACCGTGACGGCGATCACGGCGAAGGCGATCAGGAACCTCATGTCCTGAGCCTACGCTGTGTGCTGTGCCCGTTCTCGTCTACAGCCTGCTGCGCATCCTGCTGATCGTCGCTGCCGGGGGTGGTCTGTACCTGGCGGGTATGCGCGGGCTGCTGCTCGTGGTCGTGGCGGTGCTGGTCGGGGCCGCGCTGTCCTACGTGCTGCTGGACAAGCAGCGCCGGGCGTCTGCGGAGTGGCTGGCCGCCCGGGGACGTGGGCACACCCGGATCGAGGACCGGCTCGCCGCGGACGCCGACGAGGAGGACGCGCTGCTGGACGAGGAGGAGGCCGCGGCCGGGCAGGCGGAGGGACCGGCGGGCCAGGCGGAGGAACCGGCCGGGCGGAACGGACGGGCGGGCGGCCAGGGCGGGCGCGCAGGCTCAGACGGCGAGGATGACGAGGATCCCGAGCCC
>CAZMDO010000050.1:0-13067 GCA_964564445.1 uncultured Ruaniaceae bacterium
CAGGTGCAGGGCTCGTTCGGGCTGCGCTGGGAGGGCGGCCTGCTGGACTCCTTCACCCGCTACGAGTATGCCTCGGCGGCCGGCGTGGACGAGGCTGCCGACTTGCTCGATCAGGCGCGCGCCGACGGGGTGCCGGTGCGTGTGGTGCCGGTCGGATACTCGAGCACAGAGATGGTCACCCCGGACGGGTGGCTGCAGACCACGTTCGGGCCGTGGGTGGTGCTGCTCGGGCTGCTGGCCGTCGGGCTGTGCTGGGTCACGCTGATCACCAGCCCGCAGCCCTGGCTGGCCACCAAGTGGGCCTGGTTCTGGCTGCTTGCCGCCATGCCGGTGCTCTGGATCGCGTTCCTCGCCCTGGAGCCGCGTCCGCTGCGCACCAGCCTGCGCCTGGCCGCTGCCGGGAGAGGGGTGCCCGGGAGACCGCGCGTGCTGCTCGGCGGCCGGGAGCAGCGTCTGACCGCCGGCTGGGCGTTGCTCATCGCCTGGGTCGCCTCCGCGCTGCTCGCGAGCACTGGGCTGCCGGTGTTCTCCGCCTGGCACTGAGCCGCGACGGCGCCTCGCCGCCTCAGCGCACCCCGACGACGCCCGGTGCATCGCCGTAGCCGGGCTCACCCTCGGTCAGCGTGCGCCAGGTGGCGTCCGCGCCCTCGGCCCGCTCCCAGACCTGCCCGCCGGTGGTCACCACGGAGGCGCCGGTGTGCTCGGCGGTGAGCACCGCCCAGGTGGCCACCGCCCAACCCATCCGCTCCGCCTGCTCACTCCCACCCAGGTCGACGGCGGAGATCACCCAGCGTTCGCCGTCCGCCTGGGCGGACAGGCTGGGCAGGTCCAGCGCGAGCCGCGCGGTCAGCCGCTCGGCGAGCGCAGCGGCCCGCTCCGCCTCGGCCGGGGGCAGGCGGCAGGTGAGCGTGCCGGGGGAGTAGCCGGTCATCGCCGAGGCGAACACCCGGGCCAGGGACTCGTGCTGGGCGTAGGCGTGCGGGAACGCCGAGCGCTGCACCCGCTGCGCCGCGTCGGTGACCGCCAGGTCCCGGTAGCCCTCGATCGTGACCAGCACGTCGAAGAAGGCGTTCGTGGCGTAGTAGGGATCCATCACCTGCTCGGGGGTACCCCACCCTTGGGAGGGACGCTGCTGGAACACGCCCAAGGAGTCCCGGTCGCCGTAGTCCAGGTTGCGCAGCCGCGACTCCTGCATGGCGGTGGCGATCGCGATGGTCAGGGCCCGCGCGGGCAGGCCACGTTCCAGCGTGACCGCACCGATCACCGCCGCGATGTCGGACTGTTCCGGGGTGAGCGCCGCGGCATCGCCCTCGGTGCCGGCTACGCAGCGGGCAGGGAAGGAGCGTTCGGAGCCGGTGACCCGGTCCCAGGCCAGCATCCCGCCAGCCACCAGCAGCGCGGCCACCAGCACCGTGGCGACCGTGCGGCCGGGCCGGCGCCGCCGGCTACTGGGCATGCAGGTCGGCGTTCAGCGCCACCCCGCCGCCCTCGCGGGCAATCGCCTCCACCGTGCCGGTCACCGAGTTGCGCCGGAACAGCAGGTTGGCGTGACCGGAGAGCTCGCGGGCGGCGACCACCCGGGTCTCGCCGTCGCCGGTCAGGCTCACCTTCGTGCCGGCGGTCACGTACAGTCCGGCCTCGACCACGCAGTCATCGCCCAGGGAGATGCCCACACCGGCGTTCGCGCCGAGCAGGCACCGCCGCCCGATCGCCACCCGGTGGCTGCCACCGCCGGAGAGGGTGCCCATGATCGAGGCGCCGCCGCCGATGTCCGACCCGTCGCCGACCACCACGCCCTGGGAGATGCGGCCCTCCACCATGGAGGCGCCGAGCGTGCCGGCGTTGTAGTTCACGAAGCCCTCGTGCATCACCGTGGTGCCCTCGGCCAGGTAGGCGCCCAGCCGCACCCGGTCGGCATTGGCGATCCGCACACCGCTGGGCAGCACATAGCTGGTCATCCGGGGGAACTTGTCCACGCCGAACACCTGCACCGGTGCCCCCTTCGCCGCCACCCGCAGCGCGAGCCGGGTCTGCTCGAAGCCGTCCACCGCACACGGTCCGGCGGAGGTCCAGACCACGTTCGGGAGCACGCCGAACAGTCCGTCCAGGTTGATCGTGTTCGGTTGCACCAGCCGGTGGGAGAGCAGGTGCAGGCGCAGGTAGGCGTCCGCGGCGTCCGCCGGTGCGGCGTCCAGGTCGATGGTCAGGTGCCGCACCACCTGGCGGGTGCGCCGGGCCCGGTCGATACCGGCCAGCGAGGCGAGGTCCGCCGGCACCCCATAGGGACCGGTGGCCTCCGGCGGTGCCTGGCCGAGCGCGGGCCGAGGGAACCAGACGTCCAGGATGCGGTCGTCGTCGGTGACGGTGGCCAGGCCGATGCCCCAGGCAGTGCGCGTGCTCATGTCAGTAGCCTACGTGCCGACCGGGCCGGGGGCGCAGACCAGGGATCCGGTAGCCCGCGGTTCCGGGTGCCGTGCGGTCGGTGGACTGGTGCGCCGAGCCGTGGTCGCCTACTCTGGCTAGCACGCCGACCGGGAGGAGCGCCACGATGCGGTCGAAGAGTGCGGCGGGAGTGCTACTGGCGTCCGGGCTGACGCTGGGTCTGGTCGGCTGCGGCGGTGAGGACTCGCCGACCTCGACCGATGACCCGCTCGTGGTCGGCAGTGAGGAGGAGAGCCCCTCCGCGGAGCCGACTGCCGATGACCAGGCCTCCGGTGCGGAGGAGACCGACGATTCGACCGATACCCAAGGGGCCAGGACGCCCCCGGACGTCGACCTTCGGGAGGCGAGCTTCGCCGTCGACGTGGCTCGGGCGCTGCAGATCTCTGCAGAGGAGACCGGTGCTGAGGAGGTCGTGTTCACGATCGAGCTGGAGTTCTCCCGCCACTACGACGCATGGGTGTGGACGATCGAGACGCTGGCCGCCGGCACCGACCACGACGTGGAGATCGACGCCGAGAGCGGGCAGGTGCTCGACCACGAGCAGGACTCCAGCGACGACCAGGAGCAGGCGGTCGATGCCACCGACCCGATGACGCCGGAACGGGCGATGGAGCTGGCCACCGCCGAGGTGGACGGACGCGTGCGGGCCTGGAAGCTCGAGTGGGACGACGGTGCGATGCGCTACGAGGTCGAGGTGCTCCGCAGCGGCAACGACGATGTGGACGTGCTCGTCGATGCGGCCAGTGGCGCGGTGCGCGTGACCGACTGACTGCGGGCGAGCACTGGCGCGACCGGTGGACCTCAGCCGGGCAGCCCGTCCAGCAGCGTGAGCAGCGTTCCCGGACCGGTGCGACGGGCCCCGGCAGCCTCGATGCGGCGGCCGAGCTCGCGGTCGGCGCTGACCACGGTCACCGCGCGGGTGCCCGCTCCGGCGGCGGCCTCGGCGGCCTCGGCCACGATCCGGGAGTCGCCGTCCCGCTCCGCAGCGACCACCTGCACCCGGCTGCCCGGTGTGGCGCGCACGGACCGGGCCTGCCCCTCGGTGACCAGCACGATCTGCGGCCACCACCGCTGACCCGGCAGCCCGAGGTCCTCGGCGGGCACACCGGCGGCGGCCAGCACCTCCAGACGGGCCAGCAGGCGCTGGGTGGCGCCAGCCCGGTCCCGCCACCAGCCGTCCGGGCGCGAGCCGACCACGTTCGCGGCGTCCACGACCAGCGTGGCGGTGGTGGCGGCCATCGTGGCCAGCTCCGGCCAGGCGACGGCGAACGCGGGCAGCAGCCGCAGATCGGTCACCCGGTCCAGGTCCACCCACTCGATCTGTGCGCTCTCGCTGTCCGTGACCCGCGGGCGCACCGGTCCGGTCACCCGGCCGAGCACCGTGGTGTAGCTCCAGTCCGGGTGGCTCAGCACCCGGCTGGCGAGCACCTGCACGTGCGCGGCCTCGATCCCGGCCTCCTCCTCGGCCTCCCGCAGCGCACCGGTGGTGGCCGCCTCACCGGCGTGCCGCGCTCCGCCCGGGATGCCCCAGGAGTCGCCGAGATGGGTCCAGGCGGCCCGGTGCTGCAGCACCGCCCGACGGGCGGGCACCTCGTCCAGGAGGAGCAGACCGGCGGCGCCGTGGGCGCCCCAGTGCCGCATCCCGCACCGGCACTCGACCCATTGCTCCCCGTCCACCACCTCACCGTATCCGCTCGCCGTGGCGGTCCTTCATCCGCGGTGGTACCTCCCGGACGCGGAGGTACGCCGCCCGCCTGCAGCGCTGGTTCGTGCCTCCGGGCGGGTCGAACGGTGTGGGCGCCACGAGGGCGGTGGTGCGCTCCAGGTGCGCGTCCGCAGCGTCAGCGAAGAATGTCGTCGATGGTCGCTGCGCTGGAGAACCGATCGATCCAGGTGTCGATCTCTTCCGGTGCGGCAGCCTGGATGCGGGCGTCCTGCTCGGCGGACAGCGGCCCGAAACGCTTCGCGAGCAGGCGCCTCAGTGCCTGGGCGGCACCCTCGGCGCGGCCCTCGGCGCGGCTCTGCTCGAGTGTGGTTGCCATGTGTGCCTCCTTTGCCTCGGGTCCGAGACCGGAGAAGAACGCATCCAGGCTCCTCGGAGCGGTCTCACTGACGCGGTAGGCGTAGTTCATGATAGCCCGGAACATGCCGTCGGCCCGGTCCCGAGCCACGAGATCGAGCAGGTCGTCGGTGAACGTCTCCAGCACCTGGTCCAGGTGCGCATGCCTCGGGGCGAACGTGAGCATCGCGAGCACGAGCCTGGCATCGGCAGTCAGCGGTGCTCGCAACAGCATCTCGGTGCCGGCAGAAGTTGTCCACAGGCGTCTCGAGTCGTCAGGCGCTGAGGATGCGCTCGATCTCCTCGGCGGCACCGGTGGCGCCGTCCTCGCGACGTAGACGCTCTGCCAGCTCCGCAGCCCGCGACCGGGTCTGCTCGGTCAACGCCGCCCTGAGCGCGGTGCCGAGCTTTGTTGTCCCGTCCGGCCCAGCGGCCTCGGGCAGCGGGACCGGGGGACCGGCCACGCCGAGTTCGGCCACTCGGCGGGCGAAGAACGGCTGGTCCACCATCACCGGGACGACCACCTGGCCCACCCCGGCCCGGAGGGCCTGCGCCACCGTGCCTGCCCCGCCGTGGTGCACCACCGCGGCCAGCCGGCCGAACAGCAGCTCGTGCGGGGCGTCGTCGATGGCGAGCAGGTCGGCGCCGGTGGCCAGCTCCTCCTCGGCCCCCGAGCCGCGCTGGAGGATCACCCGGTACCCGGCCTGCCGGGCCGCCGCCACGGCGTGCTGTACCGCGGGTCGCATCTGCGTGAGCATGTGCGAGCCGAGACCCACGTACACCGGTGGCGGCCCGGCGGCGAGGAAGTCGGTCACCTCGGCCGGCAGCTCGGCACCCGGGCGGTCGTAGAACGGGTAGCCGACCGGGCGCAGCCGCCGCCCGCCCACACGGCCGTCGGGGATCACCACGGGGGTGTTGGCCACCACCACCGGTGCGGTCATGACGCGGCGCACGATCCGCCCACCGTCACGCCGGCGCAGACCGAACCGGTCCAGCTGGGCAGGGCTCGGGCGCACCAGACCGAGCGCCGAGGCGGTGGCACGCAGCCCCGTGGTCAGGTTGGCCAGCGAGCGGCCCTGGCGGGTGGCGAACATGCTCCTGTCGCCATGGATCGAAGGGACCACGGGCACGAACATCAGCTGCACCAGCGGCCGCGGGTCGCCCGCACCGGCCAGGCCGGCCCACGAGGTGCTCATCGCCGTGGCCACCACCCCCTGGTACCGCGGCCACAGGTCGGTCATCGCCTGGGCGACCGCCGGCGCCATCCGCTCGCCCAGGCGCCGCAGCCGGGCCGCCTGCTCAGCGAAGCTCGGCGCCGTGCCGTGCTCGGCGAGGTCCTGGTGGTAGAGCGCCATCGCGTCGACGTGCACCGGTTCCACCCGGAGCCCGGAGTCTCTGACCAGGTCGGCGAACTCGCTGGTGGCGGTCACCCCCACCTCGTGGCCACGGTCGACCAGCCGCTGGCCGATGGCGAGCAGGGGCAGGTAGTCGCCTCGGCTTCCGGCGGCCAGCAGAGCGATGCGCATGCCGCCAGTATCACCCGCCGCCCTGCTTCGAGGTACTTTCCGACGGTGGAGGTAGATTTCTGCTACCTCGAACGGAGGATCGTTCCTCCGATGGCGGAAATGACCTCCGAGGGTGAGGCGCTCGCCCGCCGCCGCGGTCCGCGGACGCCGCCGGGTCAGGCCTCGCTGTCCGGTACGGCGTCGATCTGGCAGATCACCGTGCCGGCGCTGACCGTCTCGCCGACGGCGGCGGCCAGACCGTGGATCCGGCCGGCACGGTGGGCCACCAGCGGCTGCTCCATCTTCATCGCCTCGAGCACCACCACCAGGTCGCCCTCGGCGATCAGCTCACCGTCCTCCACCGCGACCTTCACGATCGTGCCCTGCATCGGCGAGGCCAGCGCGTTGCCGCCGGAAGCCCCGGACGCCGCCCGGTGCCCGTTGCGCCGCGAAGGCTTGCTCCTTGGCTTGCGGGCGGACCCGCCCACGCTCAGCCCGGCCGGCAGCACCACCTCCAGCCGCTTCCCACCGACCTCGACCACCACCCGCTCGGTGGCCTCCTCCGCTGCGGCGGCCGGCGCGCTGGCCGGGGCCGGGGTGGCGGTGCCGTCGGCGTAGGCGGCGAGCCGGTCGGCGAACTCGCTCTCGATCCAGGTGGTGTACACCGAGAAGCTCTCGGCATCGGTGCCGGCGAAGTCGCCATCGCCGAGGACCGCGCGGAAGAACGGCAGCACGGTGGGGATACCGGTGACCTCGGTCTCGGCCATCGCCCGCCGGGCACGCTGGATCGCCTCGGCGCGGGTGGCGCCGGTGACGATCACCTTCGCCAGCATGGAGTCGAACGCGCCGGAGATGACGTCCCCGGCGACCACGCCGGAGTCCACCCGCACACCGGGACCTCCGGGCCAGCGCAGCGTGCTGATCGTGCCGGGGGAGGGCAGGAAGCTGCGGTGCGGGTCCTCACCGTTCATCCGGAACTCGATCGAGTGCCCGCGGGTGGTGACCTCCTCGTAGCCGAGCGGCTCCCCGGCGGCGATCCGGAACTGCTCCCGGACCAGGTCGATGCCGGAGACCTCCTCGGTCACGCAGTGCTCCACCTGCAGCCGGGTGTTCACCTCGAGGAAGGAGATCGTGCCGTCGGCGCCGATGAGGAACTCGCAGGTGCCCGCACCGCGGTAGCCGGCCTCGGCCAAGATCGCCTTGGAGGCCTCCCGCAGCTGGGCGTCCTGCTCCGCGGTGAGGAACGGCGCCGGCGCCTCCTCCACGAGCTTCTGGTGGCGGCGCTGCAGCGAGCAGTCCCGGGTGGAGACCACCACCACGGTGCCGTACTCGTCGGCCAGGCACTGGGTCTCCACGTGCCGGGGGCGGTCCAGGAACCGTTCCACGAAGCACTCCCCACGCCCGAACGCCGCGGTGGCCTCGCGTACAGCGGACTCGTACAGGGCGTCGATCTCCTCGTCGGTGCGGGCCACCTTCAGCCCGCGGCCCCCACCACCGAAGGCCGCCTTGATCGCCACCGGCAGCCCGTGCTGAGCGGCGAACGCGTGCACCTCCTCCGGACCGGGCACCGGGTCCGGGGTGCCGGCTACCAGGGGAGCGCCTGCCCGTTCGGCGATGTGCCGGGCGCTGACCTTGTCCCCGAGCGCATCGATCGCCTCCGGCGGTGGCCCCACCCAGGTGAGCCCGGCGCCGATCACCGCGCGCGCGAACTCGGCGTTCTCGGCGAGGAACCCGTACCCGGGGTGCACCGCGTCCGCACCGGAGCGGCGGGCCACGTCCAGGATCTTGGCGATGTCCAGGTAGGTCTCGGCGGCGCGGGCGCCGTGCAGCGCGTACGCCTCGTCGGCCAGCGCCGCGTGCAGGGCCTCCCGGTCCGGGTCGGCGTACACGGCCACCGACGCGATGCCGGCGTCACGGCAGGCGCGCACGATCCGCACGGCGATCTCGCCGCGGTTGGCGATGAGCACTTTGCGCAAGGGGGTCACTGCTGGTTGCGGCGCCGCGCTCGTCGACATGCACTCTCCTCGGATCTGGCTGGGGTCCGCCCGGCGCAGGGGTGGGCCCGGGCGATGACGCACCGGCGTCAGTTCACGCTAGTACCGCGAACCCCTTCCCACCCAACCACCGCACCGGGTGCCGGGTAAGTCTGTCCGGCCTGGCAACCTCACCCGCCTCGATTTGTAGGGTTCCTACAACTCCAGGGGAGCAGCGGCGCCTACTGAGCCGTCGACCGTAGTCCAGGTCACACAAAGCCCCACAGTTCTACCGACAACGTCACGCAACATCGGGCACGGGTGCCCGGGTTCGATTGACCTTGCGGGGGTGGCCCTGGTCAGGAGCGCACCTTCGGCTCCGGCAGTGGGGGTGGGGTCGTGGCAGGTGCGTCCTCCAGCGCCGCCAGCGCCTCGGCGATCGCCCGGTCCAGCTGCGGGTCGTCGGCGGAGAACAGGTCGGCGGGGGTGTGCACCACCTCGATGTCCGGGTCCACCCCGTGGTTCTCCACGCCCCAGCCCTTGCCGGCCAGCCAGGTGGCGTACCGCGGCTGGGTCACCGACGTGCCGTCCACCAGGTCGAACCGGCCGTCGATGCCGACCACCCCGCCCCAGGTGCGCACCCCGACCACCGGCCCCACCCCGAGCGCCTGCGCGGCCGCGTTCACGATGTCGCCGTCGGAGCCGGAGAACTCGTTCGCCACCAGCACCACCGGTCCGCGCGGGGCACTGTCCGGGTAGGTGCCGGGATGGTCCTCGTGCCGGGCCAGGCTCCAGCCGACCACCCGGGCGGCGAGCTTGGCGACCACCAGCTGGGAGGTGTGCCCGCCGCGGTTGTAGCGCACGTCCGCCACGATGCCCTCGGCGCGGCTGGCCCAGCGCAGGTCCCGGTGCAGCTGGGCCCAGCCGGCGCTCATCATGTCCGGCACGTGCAGGTAGCCCAGCCGGCCGCCGGAGCGCTCGCGCACGTACTCCCGCCGGGAGCGCACCCAGTCCTGGTAGCGCAGCGCCTCCTCGTCGGCCAGCGGCACCACCACCACCCGCCGGTCGACCCCGCCGGTGCGCAGGGTGAGCTCCACCGGCTTGTCCGCCGCGCCCACCAGGTGCCGGGCCGGCCCGGCGACCGGGTCCACCGGCATGCCGTCCACCGCCATGACCGCATCGCCCGGTCGCGCGCCCACCCCCGCGGCCAGCAGCGGGGAGCGGGCACCGGGGTCGCTGGACTCCCCGGGCAGGATCCGCTCGATCCGCCAGCCTTGCTCGGCCGGGACCAGGTCGGCACCGAGCAGCCCGAGGCGACGGTCGGCATTGCCCAGCGGCTGGGCCGGCAGCACATAGGCGTGCGAGGTGTTCAGCTCCGCGACGGTCTCCCAGAGCACGTCCACCAGGTCGTCGTGGCTGCGCACCAGCTCCACCACCGGGCGCCACCGCTCGGTCACCGCGGCGAAGTCCACCCCGTCGGTGTCCGCCCGCCAGAAGTTCTCCGCCATCAGCCGGGTGGTCTCGGCGAACATCTGCCGCCACTCCGCCGCCGGGTCCGCCTCGCAGCGCAACCGGCTCAGGTCCACGCTGGCCACCGCCGGATCCTCGTCCTCCACCGTGCGCGTGGCGGGCCTGAGCGTGACCGCCTTGTCGTGGCGCACCACGAGCTGCTGGCCGTCCCCGGAGACGGCATAGGAGTCCACCTTCGCCACGATCGTGCTCACCGACGCCTCGGCCAGCGACCAGCGCTCCAGGCTGTCCGCGGCCCTCTCACCGGAGACACCCGCCCGTCGTGCGCCGAGCACCCCCACCTCCTCGGCGCACCGGACCCACAGCACCCCGCCGTCGGCCACCCGCAGGTCCCGGTAGGTGGCGGAGGGCACCGGGAACGGGGTGATCCGCTGCTCCGCGTCCTCGGCGTCCAGGTCCGGGCTGGTGACGGCGGAGCTCCCCGGGGTCTGCTCACGCTCGCCGGGGCGCTGCTCGACGGCGGAGCTCCCCGGGGTCTGCTCACGCTCGCCCTTGTCGGTGGTCGCCGTGGGCGGCCACCCGGTCACGCGTGGTCCGAACGGGGCCGGTTCCTCCGCGGAGAGCGGGATCAGCCAGGGCCGGGTGGCGCCGGTGAAGGACAGGTCGAACGCCTGGGTGTCGTACTGCGGATCCAGGGTCCGGTCGGAGAGGAACACCACGAACTTGCCGTCGCTGGTCACCGCCGGGCACCGGTCGTGGAACTGCCCGCTGGTCAGGGCCACCGGGTCGTGCTCACCGCGGGTGTCCAGCACCAGGATCTGGTGCAGCTGCCCCTCGGTGTCGGTGGGCTGGGACCAGAGCAGGTACCGCCCGTCCGGGGAGAACGTCGGGCCCTGCACCTCCCCACGCCCGGACCGGGTGACGTCCCGGACCGAGGGGGCTGCGCCGTCGTCGGCGACATCGACCAGACGCACCCACCCATCGTGGGAGACCACGGCGAGCCGCTCGCCCGCGGGGTCGGCGGCCAGGTGCAGCACCCGGCCCAGGCGGCCGGCGAGGAGGCGACGCGGCGGGGCGGTGCCGTCGATGGTGTGGATCTCCAGGGCGTCGGCGCCCTCGGCGTCGGTGGCCACGGCGACCCGCCCGGTGCGGCCGAGCAGCACCGGTTCCCGGGTGCGCACCCCGGCCTCGGCGGCCAGTGCGCGGGCGGGCCCCTGCCGGTGGGTGAGGTGGAACGTCCGGCCCCGCCAGGTGACGACGCTGGCGGTGCCGGTGTGGTCCGGGGCGATGCTCTCCAGGTGCTCGGTCGGGTCGAGCGCGACCGGCGTCGGGTCGGTCCCGGGCAAGGTGACCTCGACCGGGTGCGGCTCGGCGTCCACATCCTCCAGCAGCCAGATCCGGCCGCGGGAGTGCCAGGTGATCCGGGTGCCGTCGGTGACCGCGCCCCGCACGTAGCCCTCCGCCGGCCCCTGCCGGGTGAGCTGGCGGGGCTCGCCGACACCCGGGGTCTCCCACAGCCACAGGTTGGCCTGCTCGTCGGCGCGGTCGGGGAAGTGGGCGGCCCGGTCGGAGACGAACAGCAGCGACTCGCCCAGCCAGAGCGGATCCACCAGGGCGGCGGTCTCGGTCGGCAGCAGCCGCTGCCAGTCGCCGGTGCCCTCGGCGTCCAGCCAGAGCCGGGAGGCGGTGCCGCCGCGGTAACGCTTCCAGTGCGCCGGCGGGCGGGCGTTGTAGGTGCTCAGGGCGATCGCGCCCCCGGGGTGGACGGCCAGGCCACCGGCAGCGCCGATCCGCAGCCGCTGCCAGGTGCCGTCGGTGCGCAGCGCCCGGACCACGGTGTGCCGGATGCTCGCCTCACCGGCGTTCGTGGCCACCAGCATGGTGCCCGCGTCCGCCCAGCCGAGCAGCAGCGTGGTCGCTGCCGCCCACCAGGTGAGCCGCCGGCTCTGCCCGGTCTCCAGGTCGGCCAGGGCCACCTCCGGGTGCCCGTCGGCGTGCGAGACGTAGGCGAGATGGCGCCCGTCCGGGGAGAACCGCGGGGTGCGCACCGGGGCGGCGTCCCGGGTCAGCCGCCAGGCACGTCCGCCGGTCGTGGGCGCGAGCCACACGTCGTCGGCGGCGACGAAGGTGAGGAGGTCGGCACGGACATCGGGGTCACGCAGGTACGCAGAGGTCACGCGGTCACGCTAACCCCGGTGTCCAGCCGATTGCCGCGGCCGCGGGGATCAGCGGTCGGGCACCTGCCAGAGATCGGTCCAGCGCATCCCGACGGCCGGCAGCAGGTCCCGCAGCAGCGGCAGGCTGAGCCCGATCACGGTGTGGTGGTCACCCTCGATACCGGTGATGAACGCACCACCGTAGCCGTCGATGGTGAACGCGCCGGCCACCTCCAGCGGCTCACCGGTGGCCAGGTAGGCCTCGATCTCGGCGTCGGTGACCGGCGCGAAGTGCACCACCGTGCTCGAGGTGCCCTGGGCGCGGCGGTGCCCGGCGATCAGCTGGTGGCCGGTGTGCAGCACCCCGCTGCGGCCACGGATGCGCCGCCAGCGCTCGCGGGCCCGGTCGACGGTGTGCGGCTTGCCGAGCGCCTCACCGTCCACCTCCAGGAGTGAGTCGCAGCCCAGCACCACCACCGGGGCGGAACCGGTGGCAGCGGCGGGCCCGGCCGCACCGGCAGACCCGGACGGCTGCACCGAACCGGCCGACCCACCGCCGTCCACGGAGCGGGCGGCCACCGCCTCCGCCTTCGCGGTGGCCAGCAGCTGCACCGACTCGGCCACCGACGCCGGGCCGTGGGCGCTCGCGTGCGCGGCGAGCACCGCCTCCTCGTCCACGTCCGCGACCTGGATCTCCGGGTCTACCCCGGCGGTGCGCAGCAGCGCCGCTCGGGCGGGGGAGGCGGAGGCGAGCACCAGGCGGGCCCGGGCGGCCCGGCTCACGGCAGCAGGGCGGCGCGCAGGGTGTCCAGTCCGACCGAGCCCACGTCCAGGGCGCGGCGGTGGAAGGCGGGCAGGTCGAAGTCGGCGCCCTCCCGGGCGCGGGTCTCCTCCCGGAGCTGCTCCCAGAGCCGCTGGCCCACCTTGTAGGAGGGTGCCTGCCCGGGCCAGCCCAGGTACCGGTTCAGCTCGAACCGCAGGAAGGGCTCGGCCATGTTCGCGTTCGCCGTCAGGAACGGCCACGCCTTCTCCGCGTCCCAGGTGCCGCCGCCCCACTCCGCCGGGCACGGCTTGCCCAGGTGCACGCCGATGTCGATCACCACCCGGGCCGCCCGCAGCCGCTGCCCGTCCAGCATGCCCATCAGGTCGCCCGGGTCGTCCAGGAACCCGAGGTCCTTCATCAGTCGCTCGGCGTACAGCGCCCACCCCTCGCCGTGGCCGCTGACCCAGCAGGCCATCCGGCGCCAGGTGTTCAGCAGCTCGGCGCGGTAGACCGTCTGCCCGATCTGCAGGTGGTGCCCGGGGACGCCCTCGTGGTAGACGGTGGTGGTCTCCCGCCAGGTGTTGAACTCGGTGACGTCCTCGGGCACCGCCCACCACATCCGGCCGGGCCGGGAGAAGTCGGCACTCGGTCCGGTGTAGTAGATGCCGCCGCTGGTGGTCGGGGCGATCTTGCACTCGA
>CAZMDO010000051.1:0-5286 GCA_964564445.1 uncultured Ruaniaceae bacterium
GTGCCGGGATCGGCTCCCGCGGCCCCGGTGAGACCAAGATCGAGCTGGACCGGCGTCGGATCCGCACCCGGATGGCCAAGCTCCGTCGGCAGATCGCCGGCATGGCCCCCGGGCGGGCCGCCCGCCGGCACTCCCGCAGTGCCGCCGAGGTGCCGTCGGTCGCGATCGCCGGGTACACCAACGCCGGCAAGTCCTCCCTGCTGAACCGGCTCACCGACGCCGGGGTGCTGGTGCAGAACGCCCTGTTCGCCACCCTCGACCCCACCGTACGCCGGGCGCAGACCCCGGACGGGCGGGCCTACACCCTGGCCGACACGGTCGGGTTCGTGCGCAACCTGCCCACCCAGCTGGTCGAGGCGTTCCGCTCCACCCTGGAGGAGGTCGCCGCCTCGGACGTGATCCTGCACGTGGTGGACGCCGCACACCCCGACCCCGAGGGCCAGATCGCCGCGGTGCGGGACGTGCTCCGGGACATCGAGGGCGCCCGGGAGCTGCCGGAGATCGTGGTGCTGAACAAGGCCGACCTGGCCGCACCGGAGACGATCGCACGGTTGCGCACCCGGGAGCCGGACGCCATCGCCGTCTCCGCGCACACTGGTGCCGGGATCGAGGAGCTGCGCGGGGTGATCGCCGAGGCGCTGCCCCGGCCGGCGGTGCAGGTGGACGTGGTGGTGCCCTACGACCGCGGCGACCTGGTGCACCGGGCGCACGCCACCGGCGAGGTCATCTCCACCGAGCACCTCGCCGAGGGTACGCACCTGGTGGCGCGGGTGGACGACGCACTCGCCGCCGAGCTGCGCCGCGCCGGCTGACCGGCCCGCCCCGCCGCGCCGGCTGACCGGCCTCGCCGCGCCGGCTTGGCCTCCAGCGACCCGCGCCGGCCGGGCCTCCAGCGACCCGCGCCGGCCGGGCCTCCAGCGAGCCGGTTCGATACCTGGCGCGCCGGTTCGTGCCCGGGGAGCACTACTCACCGGGCCAGGTCACGAATGGATCGATTCACGGCGGGGGTGGGGGCAGGGGTGGGGGCGGGGTGGGGCTGTGGACGGCGGGCCGGCACGGGCACGGGGCGCGATACCGTCGGGGGGTGGGTGAGAGCGAGCGGGACGCGCAGGCCGGGGCGGGCGACGCCGCCGGGCCTGCGCATGCGATCGACGCCGCGCTGGACGAGGTCGTGGCGGCGATGGGCGGCGCCCGCCGCACCGGGCAGCACGAGATGGCCCGGGCGGTCGCGGACGCCCTGGACGACGGTGCGCACCTGCTCGTGCAGGCCGGCACCGGCACCGGCAAGTCGCTCGCCTACCTGGTGCCCACGCTGATCAAGACCGTCGAGTCCGGGCAGCGGGCGATCGTCTCCACCGCCACCCTCGCCCTGCAGCGCCAGATCCTCGGCCACGACCTGCCGCTGGTGACCGAGACCCTCACCCGCCACCTCGGGCGGGAGCCCGACGTGGCCCTGCTCAAGGGCTGGCACAACTACGTGTGCAAGCACAAGGTGGCGGGCGGCTACCCCGACGACGACGGTGCGCTGTTCGCTGCCACGGAGGCTGCGCCGTCGACCGCTGAGGAGCACCCCGGCGAGGCGGAGGAGTCCCTCGGCGGCCAGGTGGTCCGGTTGCGGGAGTGGGCGGCGGAGACCGACACCGGCGACCGGGACGACCTGGTGCCCGGGGTGAGCGAGCGTGCCTGGCGGCAGGTGTCGATCACCTCCCTGGAGTGCCTCGGCCAGAAGTGCCCGCTGCTGGCCGAGTGCTTCCCCGAGCGCGCCCGCGCCCACGCCCGGGAGGCCGACCTGGTGGTCACCAACCACGCCATGCTCGGCATCGCCGCGGCCGGCAACCCCAAGGTGCTGCCCGAGCACGAGATCCTGGTGGTCGACGAGGCGCACGAGCTGCCCGACCGGGTCACCGCCCAGGCCACGGTGGAGCTGTCCGCCGCGGTCGTCGAGCGCACCGCCCGGACCGCCCGCCGGCACGCCGGGCTGCCGTTGACCGAGCTGCAGGAGGCGGCCGAGGAGCTGCGGCCCCTGCTGATGGCGGTGCCCGAGGGGCGGCTGCGCGCCGGGCTGCCCGAGGAGCTGGCCCCGGTGGTGCGCGCCATCGCCGCCGGTGCGCGGGAGGGCATGTCGGCGATGCGCGGGCAGCAGACCTCGGCCGCGGAGGCGGGCGCGAAGTCCGTGGCGCACAGCGCGTTGCTGGCCCTGTTCGAGGTGGCCGACCGGTTGCTCTCGGACCGGATCGCCGAGCACGTGGACGTGCTCTGGTGCGAACGGGGCCGCCGCCCGGGGGAGGGGTCGCGGCTGATGCTCGCCCCGCTGGACGTGGCCTCATCCGTGGCCGGGGAGCTGCTCGCCGGCCGGTCGGCGGTGCTCACCTCGGCCACCCTCGCCCTCGGCGGCACGTTCCAGGCCACCGCGCGGTCGCTGGGACTGGTCGACGGCGGCTACCGCAGCGAGCTGGTCTCCTCACCGTTCGACTACGGCCGGCAGGGCATCCTGTACGTCGCCTCCTCGCTGGCCCGGCCCGGGAGGGACGGCACCGACGAGAAGATGCTCGCCGAGATCGCCGAGCTGCTCACCGCCTCCCAGGGCGGGGCGCTCGGCCTGTTCTCCTCCCGGCGCGGCGCCCAGGCGGCGGCCGAGGCGTTGCGCGAGCAGCTCGAGTGGCCGATCCTGCTGCAGGGCGAGGACGTGCTGCCCACGCTGGTCCGGGACTTCGCCGCCGACCCGAGAGCGAGCCTGTTCGGCACCCTGTCCCTGTGGCAGGGCGTGGACGTGCCCGGTCTGAGCTGCCGGCTGGTGTTCATCGACCGCATCCCGTTCCCGCGGCCGGACGACCCGGTGAAGGCGGCTCGCACCGAGGCGGTCGGCCGCGCCGGGGGCAACGGGTTCATGGCGGTCTCGGCCACCCATGCCGCCCTGCTCCTCGCGCAGGGCGCGGGACGGCTGATCCGCAGCACGACCGACCGTGGCGTGGTGGCGGTGCTCGACCCGCGGCTGCGCACCGCTCGCTACGGCTCGTACCTGGCCGCGAGCCTGCCGCCGCTGTGGCCGACGACCGACCCCGAGGTGGTGCGGGGCGCGCTCCGGCGGCTCGCCGGTGAGGCGGTGGTCAGCCAGTCGGCCGGTGCGGCGGGGGCCACCCGGTCGGCCGGTGACCGCTCGGTGGCTGCCGAGGCGGCAGCCACCGAGGTCACAGGGAGCGCAGCACGCTGACCACCCGACCGAGCACCTCGGCCTGGGAGCCGTCGATCGGGGCGTAGTTCTGGTTCGCCGGGAGGAGCCAGACGGCCTCGTCGGTCTTCTTCAGCGTCTTCACGGTGGCCTCACCATCGATCATCGCCGCCACGATCTCGCCGTTCTCCGCGACCGCCTGGCTGCGCACCACCACCCAGTCGCCGTCGCAGATCGCTGCGTCGATCATCGAGTCGCCGACGACCTGGAGCAGGAACAGCTCGCCATCGCCGACGAGCTGGCGGGGGAGGGGGAACACGTCCTCGATCGCCTGCTCGGCCAGGATCGGGCCGCCGGCGGCGATCCGGCCTACCACCGGCACGTAGGCGGCGCGCGCGGTGTCCTGCTCGCCGTCGTAGGTGGTGAAGGTGGCGGCATTGCCGCGGACCTTGCGGGAGTCGTCGGCGACGATCTCGATCGCGCGGGTGGACAGCGCATCTCGGCGCAGGAAGCCCTTCTTCTCCAGCAGCTCGAGCTGGTACTTCACCGACGAGGGGCTGGCCAGGCCGACCGCCGTGGCGATCTCCCGCATCGTCGGCGGGTACCCCTTCGCCTCCAGGCTGGCCCGGATCGAGTCCATGATCCGGCGCTGCCGAGGGCTCAGGGTCGCCGGGTCGGGACGGTCGCTGTCGTCCTTCTTCGCTGCGCGGGCCATGGTCTCCTCCTGCTCCACATCGCCTGGATTTCCGCCGATGTCAGTGGTCGATGATCTGCTCTGGTCGTGGCGCTGTCAACGATAGGCGCCACCACCCGAAATGCCAAACATGTGTTCGACTGGCGTGTCGCCGCGGTGACGTGCTACGTTCAGCACAGACGTTCGACGTACGGGTGTTCGACGACATGAGGAGACGAGAACGATGAGCGCACTGGCCTTCCCCTCGGTGCCCCTGACCGTGCCTGCCCGCGGGCGGCACCTGGTCGCCGTCCCCGACCTGCCGGCCGGGCCTGCTGTCCCGACGCGCCCGCGTGGGCGGGGGGAGCCGGTCCGCACCGAGCACGCGCGCCAGCCGGTGGTGCGACGGGCGAGCGCGTCGGCCCCCGCTGCAGCACCGCTGCGGCTCACCGACCGCGGCCGCGCGGTGCTGGTGGTGCTGGCGTTCCTGCTCGCCGCTGCGCTCGGCACCGGCGTCGGCCTTGCGCTGCCCACCGCGGAGCCGATGCCGGAGCAGGTGCAGAGCGTGACCGTCGGCCCGGGGGAGAGCCTGTGGACCATCGCCGAGAGCGTCGCGGCCGAGGGTCAGGATGTCCGCGTGGTCATCGACCAGATCATGACGCTGAACGGGCTGTCCGCGGCCACGGTGCACGCCGGCCAGGAGCTCACCGTGCCGGCCGGTGGGTGACCGGTAGGTGACCGGCGGCGCCCCCTACTTGCGCAGCACACCCTCCGCTGTCTAAGTTGGACACATCTAGTAGTTACACCGATGTGATTGTCCACCATGTGGTGCTTTCCGCATCGCGTCGGAGGGAAGGGAACGGCCTGGTGCACTGCCCGTTCTGCCGCCATGGCGACTCCCGGGTGGTGGACTCACGCACTGCCGAGGACGGCGCCTCGATCCGCCGCCGGCGGCAGTGTCCGCAGTGCGGCCGCCGGTTCACCACGGTGGAGACCACCAGCCTGAACGTGATGAAGCGCTCCGGAGCGGTCGAGCCGTTCAGTCGCGACAAGGTGATCGCCGGGGTGCGCAAGGCCTGCCAGGGCCGCCCGGTCTCCGAGGACGACCTGGCGCTGCTGGCGCAGAAGGTGGAGGAGGCGGTCCGTGCCACCGGGGTGGCCGAGGTGGACGCGCACGAGGTCGGCCTGACCATCCTCGGCCCGCTCCGTGACCTGGACGAGGTCGCCTACCTGCGCTTCGCCAGCGTCTACCAGGCCTTCTCCTCCCTGGAGGACTTCGAGGCGGCGATCACGGCCCTGCGCGACGAGCGCAGCGAGGCCGCGCCGCTCGAGTAGAGACGTCCGCCGGTGGTCCGGGAGGGGAAGCCCGGACCACCGGCGGCGAACATGTCGCCGGCAGCGCCGTGTGCTGGTGCGCCGGGGCCGATCACGGCCGGTGGCGGCG
>CAZMDO010000051.1:5386-13064 GCA_964564445.1 uncultured Ruaniaceae bacterium
CGTGTGCTGGTGCGCCGGGGCCGATCACGGCCGGTGGCGGCGGATGGTCACCGATCGCTGGAGCGTGGTGCCCACAGGTTCACGCCGCCCTCCTGGGCGTAGCGGTCGATCTCGGCCAGCTCCTCGGCGGAGAACTCCAGGTTCTCCAGCGCCCCGAGGGTGTCGTCCAGCTGGTGCACGCTGGAGGCGCCGACCAGCGCTGTGGTCACCCGTGGGTCCCGCAGCACCCAGGCGACCGCCATCTGCGCCAACGACTGGCCACGCCGCGCGGCGATCTCGTTCAGCGCCCGTACCCGGTCCAGGTTCTGAGCGCTCAGGTACTCCGCCCGCAGCGGCCCGCCCTTGGCGCGCCGGGAGCCGGCGGGCACGCCGTCCAGGTACTTTCCGGTGAGCATGCCCTGCGCCAGCGGGGAGAACACCACGGCCCCCAGGCCGGCGTCGCCGAGCACGTCCAGCAGCGACTCGCCGGTGCCGGCGTGGTCGGCGTCCTCGATCCACCGGTTCAGCATCGAGTAGGACGGCTGGTGCACCAGCAGGTCCAGGCCGATGTCCGCGGCCACCGCGAGCGCCTCTCGGGTGCGCTTGGCGTTGTAGGAGGAGATGCCCGCGTACAGCGCCCGGCCGGAGTCCACCGCGGTCTTCAGCGCGCCGATCGTCTCGGTCAGCGGGGTCTCGGGGTTGAACCTGTGGCTGTAGAAGATGTCCACGTAGTCCAGTCCCATCCGGCGCAGCGAGGCGTCCAGGGAGGAGAGCAGGTACTTGCGGGAGCTGCCATCGCCGTACGGCCCGGGGTGCATCAGGTAGCCGGCCTTGGTGGTGATCACCAGCTCGTCCCGCAGCGCGGCCAGGTCGCTGCGCAGCATCCGGCCGAAGTTCTCCTCGGCGGCTCCCGGGGGTGGGCCGTAGTTGTTCGCCAGGTCGATCTGGGTGATGCCGCGGTCGAAGGCGCGGTAGACGATCTCCCGCTGGGTCTCCAGCGGGGAGCTGTCGCCGAAGTTCTGCCACAGGCCGAGGGAGACGAGCGGCAGCTGTAGCCCGCTCCTCCCGCAGTAGCGCAGGGGCATGTGCTCGTAACGGTCCTCGGCAGGTGTGTACATGCTCCCGAGACTAGAGCGAACCGCGCCGGTGCTGCCACGGCCGTTGGGTCCCGCACGCGCAGGCCCCTGGTGGGCTGCTCGCTCAGCTGGGCACGCGCCAGGTGCTGAGCACCGTCTCCACGACGGCCGCCCCTGCGTCGTCCTCGCCGCGCGTCCCGGCGAGCACCTCCTCGGCGGCCGTGTGCATCAGCGTCATGCACACGGTGACCAGCCAGTCGGCGGGGAGGTCCTGGCGGAAGACGCCGCTTCGCTGTCCCCGGTCAAGGAGCCGCTCGAACCGGTCGAGGTGGGTGCGGTGGTGCCTGCGGATCTGGTCGGCCGGCAGCTCCCGCTGGGCGGCGACCAGCACCGCCCGGAACTGGTGGACGATCCGCCAGCTGGAGTCGACCAGGCGCCGCAGGGCTGCTGCCGGGTCGCCGCTGGTGTCCACGACGGCCAGGGTCTGCTCGGTGCCCTCCAGCACCCGGGCGAACACGCCGTCGACGAGCTCGGCGCGGGACGGAAAGTGCCCGTAGAGGGTGACGCGGCCGACTCCTGCGGTGCGCGCGATCTCGGACATCGACGCCTCGGGGTTGCGCACCAGGCACTCTTCGCCCGCGGCAAGGATCGCCGCGATGTTGCGGCGCGCGTCTGCGCGGGGTGCCCGCGTGGCGCCTGCCGCTGCGTGCGTTCCTGGCTCGCCCGGCTGCGCGCGATCCGTACCCATCATCGCTCCTCCCAAGTTGTACACCACTGTACTAGTTGTGCTAGCGTCCAGAAACTTGAACAGCAGTGTACGAGTTAGGAGAGGTGATGGAGACGACGATCGCTGCGAGCTCGCCACCCAGGTGCCGGCGGCCGGGGCTCGCCGTGGCGGTGCTGGCGGCCGCGCAGCTGATGCTGGTGCTCGACCTGACGGTGGTGAACGTCGCGTTGCCACAGATCGGGTCGAGTCTGGGCTGGACCGTGCTGCCGCCACGTGGGTGGTCACCATCTACACGACGGTCTTCGGGGGACTGGTGCTCGCCGGTGGGAAGGCTGCCGACATGCTCGGCGCGCGCCGGGTGCTCCTCGCGGGTCTGGCCTTGTTCGTGCTGGCCTCGGCCGGGTCGGCGCTCGCCCAGGACGGTACGGCGCTGCTCGTCGGCCGGGCGTGCCAAGGGGTGGGCGCGGCTCTGCTCTCCCCGGCTGCGCTGGCGGTCCTGCTGGCCTCGGTGCCGCAGCCGGCACGCGCGCGAGCGCTGGCCGTCTGGGGTTCGCTGAGCGCCGTCGGGGCCGCCCTGGGCGTCACCCTCGGCGGGGTCATCACCAGCAGTGTGGGCTGGCCGTGGATCTTCGCCATCAACGTGCCGGTCGGGCTGGCGATCGCAGCGCTGCTACCGCTGGTGACGTTGCCGGTCCCCGCGAGCCGTGATGGGCGCCCGGATCTTCTCGGCGCCGGGCTGGTCACCATCGGAACCGCACTGGTGGTGCTGGGCCTGGTCAACGCCGGTGACGTCGACGGGTCGGGGTGGTCGGCGGCAGCGCCCCTGGCCGCTGGCATCCTGAGCTGGCTGGCGTTCGCCGCGGTCGAACGTCGCGTCGCCCGGCCGATGCTGCGACCGGCGCTGCTCCGGGAACGGCCGGTCGTCGCGGGAGTGCTGCTGATGACCGTGGCCACCGGGCTGATGGTCGGGAACTTCTTCCTCGGCAGCTTCGCGCTGCAGCGTGCCCATGGTGAGGATCCGCTGAGCGTGGGGCTGGCGTTCCTGCCGGTGGCCGGTGCGGTGGCGCTGGGCGCGCATCTCGGCGGCCGCATCATCGGCCACACCTCCGCCCGGGTGCTCGGCTGCGCCGGACTCGGGGTCGCCGCCGCCGGGGAGGTGGCCGCTGCGGTCCTCGGGCAGGCTCCCGCCGGCCTGGTGGCCGGTCTTGCCATCGCCGCTCTGGGCATCGGGACGGTGTTCGTCACCGCGTTCAGCGTGGCGCTGGGTACGGCCGGTCCCGGTGACGGTGGTCTGCGGTCGGCGATCGTGAGCACCGCGCACGAGCTCGGCGGAGCGTTCGGGGTCGCCGTGCTCTCCACGGTGGCTGCTGCCGCGATGACGGCGGCCCGCCCCGAGCCCGCGTCGTTCTCGCCGGCGTTCTGGGTCGCCGGTGTGATCGCGGTGGTCGCCGTGCCCCTCGTGGCTGTCCTCGCTGCGGTGGGGACGCGGCCGGCCAGACCTCGCGCGACCGAGCGGGTGCCCTGATGAGGGTGGCCGTGCTGGGCGCCTACGGTGCCGTCGGCCACCGGGTGGTCGAGCTGGCGATGCACCGCGGCCACACGATGACCGCGGCCGGCCGGGCCGCCGACCGGCTGGCCCGCGTCCCGGCCCAGACCCGACGCCTCCTCCGGGTGGAGGACACCGACGCGGTGGCGGACCTCGCCGCCGAGAACGACGTCGTCGTCGACGCCACCGGCGCGGAAAGGCCCGAGGTGGCGACTGCGGTCACCGAGGGCGGCGCGGCCTACCTGGACATCAGCGCCGAGGGCGACCATCTCGCCCGGCTCGCGGCCTTGCCGGTGCGTCGGCCCGTCGCCGCCGGTGTCGGCCTGGCGCCCGGGCTGACGAACCTGCTCGCGGCCACCCTGGCCGGGCCCCGCCCGGTACACATCGGCATCGTCGGCGGGGCGGGCGAGGTGCACGGTGCTGGTGCCCGTCGGTGGATCTGGCAGGTAGCGGGCCGCACGGTCACCTCGGGTGGCCGCCCGGAGCGCGTCTACCGGAGCGGTCGGCGGTTCACGGTGCCGGGCCTCGGGCGCCGCACCCTGCTCCGGGCCGCCTTCGGGGAGCAGGACCAGCTCGCCACCGACCTCGCCCGACCGGTCTCCACCTGGTTGGGTCTGGACCCGGGGTGGGCGACCCTGCTGCTGCGGCTCGCCGGGGCGGCGCCCGCTCTGGCGCCGCACCTCGGCCGCCTCAGCGGACCGGTGGCGGGGCTGCTCGGCGGGCGTGACCGGTGGGCTCTCGTGGCCACCGATGGCGCCGGGCAGCTGCGGTGGGCCTCCGGCCGCGGGGAGGTGGAGGCCACGGCGGTGATGGCCGTACAGTTCCTCGCGCCCGTGCTCCAGGCGCCGGCCGGGGTCCATCCGGCGCACCGGCTGCTCACGCTGGCGGAGGTGACCGGTGAGCTGGCCGCCGCGGGCATCGCGTCCGGGTCCGGCGTGCCCGCCGGTAATCACTGGCGCCACCGCCGCCCGCGCGGCAGAGTGGGCACATGACGCCGGGCACCCGGTGTCGCCCAGACCGTCAGGCAGGAGCCGTGATGTCAGCCGAGAAGTCCGACGATCCGATGGCCGAGGCCAAGGCCAAGATGCGCGCCGCGCTGGACCGCAAGTCCGAGCGTGAGCACCTCACCGAGGAGACGCCACCGAACACCGGTCCGGTGCACGGCAGCGAGGTGGACCACGCCGGCCGGCGGGTGTTCCGCCGCAAGTCCGGCTGAGCCCGCCGCTACCGGCCCAGTGCGCGGGCCCACCGGGCCGGCCCAGCGCGCGGGCCCACCGAGCCGGCCCACCGACCAGCCGCCAGCGCCTTCGGCAGCGCCGCCGGTGGCTCGGCACCTGGGAGCACGACCGGTCGGGCCAGGTCACGACTGAGTCGATTCAACCGGGGGAGGGGCGCTGGGCGGGGAGGGGTCGGGCGAGGTCAGTCCGCGGTGTCCGGGTGCAGCGTGCGCAGCCGCACCGTCGCCTCCATGCCCTCGATCCGGGCGATCGTCTCGGCCGGCACGTCGCCGCTGATGTCGGTGACGGCGTAGCCGAGCGTCCCGGAGGTGGCCAGCACCTGGCTCTCGATGTTCGCCCCGGCGGCGGACAGCTCCTGGTTCGCCGTGGCCATCACCCCGGGAACGTTCTGGTGCAGGTGCGCGATCCGCCGCGTCCCGGCGGTGGGCCGATCCAGGATCAGCGCCGGCACGTTCACGCTCAGCGCGGTCGCCCCCGAGTGCACGTAGTCGCGCAGCTTGCCGGCCACGAACCGGCCGATGTCCTGCTGCGCCTCCTCGGTGGACCCACCCACGTGCGGGGTGAGGATCACGTTCGGCAGGTTGCGCAGCTCGGAGTCGAACGGGTCCCCCTGCTTCTTCGGCTCCTGCGGGAACACGTCCACCGCCGCTCCGCTGACCCGGCCGGCGAGCACCTGCTCGCGCAGCGCGCCGTAGTCCACCAGGAAGCCGCGGGAGAGGTTGAGGAAGATCGCCCCGGGCTTCATCGCGGCGAACTCCCCGGCACCGAACATGCCGGCGTTACCGGGCCGGCCGTCCACGTGCAGGGTCACCATGTCCGCCTCGGCGAGCAGCGAGTGCAGGCTCGGCATCCGCTTCGCGTTGCCCAGCGCCAGCTTCTCCGCGGTGTCGTAGAAGATCACCCGCATGCCCAGCGCCTCGGCGACCACGGACAGCTGGGTGCCGATGTTGCCGTAGCCGACGATGCCCAGGGTGCGGCCGCGCACCTCGTGCGCACCGTTGGCCGACTTGTCCCAGGTGCCCGCGTGCAGCGACTTGTCCTTCTCGGTCAGCCGCCGGGTGAGCGCGATGATCTCCGCCAGCGCCAGCTCCACCACCGAGCGGGTGTTGGAGAACGGCGCGTTGAAGGCCGCCACGCCGGCCCGTGCGGCAGCGGTCAGGTCGATCTGGTTCGTGCCGATGCAGAACGCGCCGATGGCGAGCAGGTCCTTGGCGTGCTCGAGCACCTTGGGAGTGATGTGCGTCTTGGACCGGATGCCGAGCACGTGCACCCCGTCCAGTGCGGCGATCAGCTCGTCCTCGTCCAGCGCCCCGGACCGTGTCGACACCTCCACACCAGCAGCGTCGAGCACCTCGGTGCCCAGGGGATGGATGTTTTCCAGGAGGAGTGCCTTGACCACGGCCCTATGGTGCTCTTCTTGCGCCCGGATGCAAAAACGTGCTCAGTGAGTGGACGCCAGCGCCGCGGGCAGCGCGTGGGCGTGCACCAGGTGCAGGTGCTGGGTAGCGCGGGTCATGGCGACGTACAGGTCTGCTGGGGCTCCGCCGTCGAGCAGCTCCTGGGGTTCGACCAGGACCACGACGTCGAACTCCAGCCCCTTGCTCCCGGCCGGGTCCAGCACCACCACCTCGGCGCGCAGGTCCAGCCCGTCCCCGGCACCCAGGGCGGCCACCAGCTCGGCGTGCCGGTCCGCGGCGGCGATCACTGCCAGCGTCCCGTGCCCGCGGGCACCGGCGACCACCTCCTGCACCCCGCGCACCAGGTCGGTCACCTCGGTCCGCACGACGGCGCCGGGTACGTCCCGCGCGGACGTCACCGGGGCAGGGGGCAGGTCGGGCCGCCAGGTCCGCATCGCCTGCTGCGCCAGCGTCATGATCGAGGCCGGGGTGCGGTAGTTCACGGTGAGCGTCTCGGTGCGCAGCGCGGCACCGAGCGGACGGGTGAGCATCTGCTCCCAGTCCCGGGCGCCGGCCCGGCTGGAGGTCTGCCACACATCGCCGACGATGGTCATCGACCGCCGCGGGTTGCGCCGGCGCAGCGCCCGCCAGGCCATCGCGGACAGCTCCTGCGCCTCGTCCACCACCACGTGCCCGTAGGTCCAGGACCGGTCCGCGGCGGCCCGCTCGGCGGTGGTCAGCGCACTGCCGCCGCCGGCGAACCGGCCGGCGACCTGCTCGGCGGACACCAGGCCGCCACCGGCCCCCGAGGCGGAGAGCATCTCCCGGGCGTAGGCCACCTCCTCGGCCCGCCGTGCCTGCTCGGCCTGCGCCTCGGCGCGGCCGGCCTCGTCGTCGGCGCCGAGCAGCTCGGCGAGCTCGTCCAGCAGCGGCACGTCGGCCGGCGTCCAGGCCGATCCGCGGTCCCGTGCCAGCGCGGCCCGCTCGGCCGCGGACAGCCGCGGTGCGGCCTCGGCGAGCCGGTGCGGCTTGGCGTACAGGTCGGCGAGCAGCCCGGGGGCGGTCAGCGGCAGCCAGCACAGATTCAGCGCCACCCGCACGTCCCGGGCGGAGCGCAGCTCCTCGACGATGTCGGCGTGGTCCTCGCTGCCGGCACCGACCTTCTCGGTGTACTGCTCGGCGAGCGCGGAGAGCATGTGCCGCACGAACGTGACCCGGGCCAGGTTGTGCGGCTGGCGGGACCGGCGCGCCCGGGACTGGGCCTCCACCATGTCCGCGGTGCGCAGCCGCAGGCGCAGCGAGCCGACCTTGAGGTCCTGCTCGGGCAGGATCCGCTGGCGGGCCCGGACCGCGTTGGACAGGATCCGCGCCCACAGGTGTCGACCCTTGATCTCGGCCACCGCGGGGTCCTCGGTGCCCCTCGCCTCGATGCCCGGCACCAGGTCGCCGATGGTCGTGGAGACCACCCCGGTCTCGCCCAGGGCGGGCAGCACCTGCTCGATGTAGCGCAGGAACACCCGGGAGGGTCCCACCACGAGCACACCGGAGCGCTCGATCTGCTCCCGGTGCGCGTACAGCAGGTAGGCGGCCCGGTGCAGCGCCACTGCGGTCTTCCCGGTGCCCGGGCCGCCCTCGACCACCAGCACCCCGTCCAGCGGGGAGCGGATGATCGCGTCCTGCTCGGCCTGGATGGTGGCCACGATGTCGCTCATCCG
>CAZMDO010000052.1:0-12920 GCA_964564445.1 uncultured Ruaniaceae bacterium
CGCTTGGCCACGGTGGTCAGCCACGCCCCCGGGTTGCGGGGCACCCCCTCGGTGGGCCACTGCGCGAGCGCAGCGAGCATCGCCTCGCTGGCGAGGTCCTCGGCGAGCGCCACGTCCCCGGTCACCCGGGTGAGCGTGGCGACCACCGAGGCGCCCTCGATGCGCCAGACGGCAGCCAGCCGGTCGGCGACGTCGTCGCTCACCCCTGGACGGTCTGCGCCCGCCGCTCGGCCTGCTCGGCGCGCCAGCCCTTCTCCTTCTGCACGTACTCGTGGTCGGCGTAGTCGGCGAAGTCGGCGTCCTCGTGGATGCGCCGCACCTCGATCCGCCCACCGCGGCCGAGCGGCGCCCGGCGAGCCCACTCCACCGCCTCGGCCTTGCTCGGCACCTCGAGGATCCAGAACCCGTTGAACAGCTCGTGCACCTCACCGTAGGGGCCGTCGGTGACGACCGGGTCCTCGGTGTCGAAGCTCACCACGGCGCCCTCGGCAGCGTCGGCGAGCCCTTCGCCGTCCAGCAGCACCCCGGCATTGATCATCTGCTCGTTGTACCTGCCCATCGCGGTGAGGACCTCGGCGAAGTCGGTGTTCTCGTACTCCTCGACGGCGGCGGCGGTGCTGCGCATGATCAGCATGTACTTCATCTCGTCTCACTCCTGCGGTCAGGAGGGCACCGGTTGCGCCCTCTCACTGTGACGTCGCACGGGATGGCTGACGATCGACATCACCACCAGAACTTTCTCCGGCGGTGGCCCGGTCAGGGCCGCGGAACGGCCACCACCGGGTAGGCGGCGCTGCGCACCACCCGCGCGGACACCGACCCGAGCACCACCCGACGCACCGGCCCGTACCCGCGCGAGCCGCAGACCAGCAGGCTCGGCCGCTCCCCGGGCAGATCGGCGAGCACCGCGGCCACACTGCGGCGCAACGGCAGCACCTCCCCGGTGGCCGGCACACCGAGGCGGTCGGCGACGTCCCCCACGGCGAGCGCCTGGGTGGAGGGCAGGGATCCGTCGGCCACGGAGACCACCCGCACCGCGCGGCCCATCGCCACCGCGAGGTCGGCGGCGACCTCGACCGCCCGGAGAGACTCCGAGGACCCGTCGAAGGCGACCGCGACCGGTCCGGTGAGGCTGCCGTGGCCGGCGAACCCCTTCGGGGTCACCACCACCGGGCAGATCGCACCCTCCAGCACCCGCTCCACCGTGCTGCCCAGGGCGACCCGGCCGATGGCTGCGCTCGCGCTGGAACCGAGCACGAGGGCCTGCGGCACCTCGGCCTCGAGGTGCTCCAGCAGCAGCCGGGCGGCCGGGCCGGGCCCGAGCGCGAGCCCGGTGGTCGCCACCCGGTCCGCGAGCAGCTCGCGCGCCACGCCCAGCTTCCGCTCCGCCTCCGCCCGGGCGTCATCTAGCCAGCGGGCATCCTGGGCGGCGGGCAGGATGCCGGCATCGTCGCCGGGGTAGACCACCACGACGGTCAGCGGCTGGTCCAGCGCGCCGGCCAGTGCTGCACCGAGCGCCAGGGCGTCGCGGCCCTGCTCGGTATCGTCGAAACCTACGGTGAGCGCCATCAGTCAGACCATCCGATCGTTTCAGGGCCGCGGCACCACGACCACAGGATAGGCGGCGGAGCGCACCACCAGCACGGACACCGAGCCGAGCAGCACCTGCCGCACCGGCCCGTACCCGCGCGAGCCGCAGACCAGCATGCTCGGCCGCTCGCCGGGCAGGTCGGTGAGCACGGCTGCCACGCTGCGCCGCACCGGCAGCACCTCACCCGTGGCGGGCACGTCCAGACTCTCGGCCACCTGGACCACCTGCTCCTCCAGGCCGGAGCGCATCCCGCCGTCGGCGACCACGACCACCCGCACCGTCCGGCCCGCCCGGGCGGCAAGACCGGCAGCGAACTCGACCGCGTGCTCGGACTCCGGTGAGCCGTCGTAGGCGGCCACGATCGGTCCGGCCAGCTCGATCCGGCCGGCGTAGCCCTTGGGCGCGACCGCCACCGGACAGGGGCTGCCCTGCAGCAGCGCCTCCACGGTGCTGCCCGGGGAGACCCGGCCGAAGGAGGCGTGCGCGCTCGAGCCGAGCACGATCCCGGCCGGCTTCTCGGTCTCGGCGTAGTCCTGCAGCAGCCGCGCCGCGGACCCGGGCCCGAGAGCGACGGTGGTGACCTCCATCCGGTCCCCGACCAGCTCGCGTGCCACGTCCAGCTTCTGCTCGGCCACCGACCGCACCTTCGCCACCCACTGGCTGTCCTGCGCGGCGTACAGCATGCCGCGGTCGTCGCCGGGGTAGACCGCGGCGACCGTGAGCGTCCGGTCGAACGCCTTCGCCAGCACCACGCCGAGGTCGAGCGCGTCCCGGCCCTGCTCGGTGTCGTCGAAACCGACTGTGAGTTCCATCAGCTGCACCGTCCGATCGCTCGTGTCGTCTCCGGCCGCCCGCCGCGGGAGCACCGGGCGACCATCCGTCCCGGGCCGGGTGAGTGAGCTGGCTCCGGGAAGGAGTGGTGTCAGCGTAGGCTCTGCAGGTGCAGTGCGGGTACTACGACAGCCGCCGGTGCCGTTCGTGCACCCTGATCGAGACACCGTACGCCGCCCAGCTCGCCGGCAAGGACGACCGTGCCCGCACCGTGGTCGCGGCCGCAGCGGGCGCCGACCTGGACTGGCTGGACCCGGTGGCCTCGGCCGAGGCCGGCTTCCGGAACAAGGCGAAGATGGTGGTCGGCGGCAGCGTCGAGGAGCCCACCCTCGGCATCCTCGGACCCGACCAGGCCGGTGTGGACCTGCGCTGGTGCGGTCTGCACGAGGCCCCGATCGTCGCCGCGCTCGGCGTGCTCGCCTCGTTCATCACGACGGCGCAGCTCACCCCGTACCAGGTCACGTCCCGTCGCGGAGAGCTCAAGTACGTGCTGGTGACCGCCTCGCCCGCCGGGCAGCTGATGGTGCGGTTCGTGCTGCGGTCCACCGAGGCGCTGCCCCGGCTGCGCAAGCACCTGCCCGCCCTGCACGCCGCGCTGCCGCACCTGGCGGTGGTCTCGGCGAACCTGCAACCGGCACCGGCCGCGGTGCTCGAGGGCGAGCAGGAGATCGTGCTCACCGAGACCTCCTCCCTGCCGATCGAGCTGGACCCGGTGGTGCTGCACCTGCGCCCGCAGAGCTTCTTCCAGACGAACACGGCGGTGGCGGCAGCGCTGTACCGGCAAGCGGCCGCCTGGACCCGGGACCTGCCCGTGCGCGCCGTGTGGGACCTGTACTGCGGGGTGGGAGGCTTCGCCCTGCACCTGGCCGGAGGTGACCGGCGGGTGACCGGCATCGAGATCAGTGCGCAGGCCGTGGCCAGCGCCAGGCGCAGCGCTGCCCAGGCGGGCCTGGAGGGCCAGGTGAGCTTCGCCGTCGGCGACTCGACCCGGTTCGCCACGCGGGCGGGCGAGGTGGCGGACCTGGTGGTGGTGAATCCGCCGCGGCGCGGCATCGGCGCGGAGCTGGCCGGTTACCTGGAGCGCTCCGGGGTGGGCCACGTGCTCTACTCCAGCTGCAACGTGGACTCCCTCGCCACCGACCTGGCGGCGATGGGGTCGCTGCGGCCGGTGCGCGGCCAGGTGCTGGACATGTTCCCCCAGACCGGGCACTTCGAGACCCTGGTGCTGCTGCAGCGCCGCTGACGCCCCGCCCCACCCCACCCCGCCCCGCCCACCCCGCAAGGTCAATAAGACCCGGTCACCGGTGCCCGCCTTCTCGTGACGTTATCGGGGGCGGGCCGGTGGTGAACCGGTCCATCACCTCGACCGTGGTCGGCCGGGCAACGAGCTCCAGCAGCGAGACGAACGCCCATGCCAGCACGAGCAGGGCGACTGCGGTGCCGAGGTAGAGCACCGCGACCGCCACGACGAGCATCGAGATCATGCCCAGAGTGACCCGCCACTGCCGGAACAGCTGCAGCACCGCGATCCGGACGGCATCCCGGGTACGGAAGGAGAAGTACGCGGTGATCACCAGGAGGTAGCCGCAGCACAGCAGCAGCAGTGCTGCGATGACGATGCTCACCGGGCGCAGGGTGAGGCCGCCGGCCACCGCGCCGGCGTAGGCGATGTTGACCCCGAGCACGACCGAGACGAGGAGAGCAGGACCCCACCATCGCAGCACATCGGCGATGGTGCCCCGGTAGCCGCGCCAGAACAGCGCGAACGGTCCCGCTGTGGTGTCGGCGCGCCACCCACGCACCGCGGACAACCCGGCCGCCAGCGCCGGTGCGACCGGGAGCTGGGCGAGCACGAAGAGCACCAGGTTCTGCGAGGTGGCCGCGAGCAGGGCGGTGACAGCGGCCGTCGGGGCGCAGGTCAGGATCAGGCACAGACCGAGCGCCAGGTGCCGGTAGATCGCCCCGGCGATCTGCGACATCGGACCCTCGCCGAAGTCCCGCAGCGGTACGCCCGCCCGTGGCGGCCCAACCTGCGCCACCAGCTCAGCCCTTGACCGACCCAAGCATCACGCCAGTGACGAAGTAGCGCTGCACGAAGGGGTAGATGCACAGGATCGGGATGAGCGTGAGGATCATCGTCACGGCCTCGATGTTGGCATCGACCTGCTCGGTCGAGGCCTGCGCAACCTGCGCCCCTTGGGACGCCGCCGAGGAGGCCCCGGCGATCAGGTTGCGGATGAACAGGGTGACGGGGTAGAGATCCTGGTCGGTCAGGTACAGGAAGGCGGAGAACCAGTCGTTCCAGTAGGCGACGGAGTAGAACAGGATCATCGTCGCGATCACCGCCTTGGACAACGGCAGCACGATCCTGACGAAGATGCCGAACCAGCCGAGCCCGTCGATCTGGGCCGCCTCCTCCAGCTCGGTGGGCAGGTTCTCGAAGAACGACTTCATCACCAGGAGGTTGAACACCGACATCGCCATCGGCAGCACCACCGCCCACATCGTGTTCTTCAGCCCGAGCGTGGAGATCAACACATAGTTCGGGATGATGCCGCCGTTGAAGAACATGGTGAACACCGCGAAGCCGATCAGGGCGTTGCGTCCGCGCAGGTGGCGCTTGGCCAGCACGTAGGCGTAGGTGGTGGTGAGGACCATCGCGATGACCGTGCCGACCACCGTGTAGACCACCGTGTTGCGGTAGTTGCGCCAGAACAGTGCGTTCTCCACCACGGCCTGATAGGTCTCCACGTTGAACCCGACGGGCCAGATGTTCACCAGGCCCGCGCGGATGGCGCCGACACTGCTGAAGGACTGCGCCAGCACGGTGATGAACGGGTAGAGCATCAGCAGCGACATCACGATCAGCAGCGCGCCGTTGACCCAGAGGAAGACGCGATACCCGCGCGAGTCCTTGGGGCCGATGAGGGTGCCCGCCCGGGACGGGCGGTCACTGGCGGTCAATGCACTCTGGGTCACCACAGGCTTGCTCCTACCGTCCGCCGCGAGATGAGGTTCGCGCTGAGCACCATCGCCAGACCGATCAGCGCCTGGAAGAGGCCGATCGCTGCCGCATAGCTGAAGTTGTTCGAGACCAGACCCACCCGGTACAGGTAGGTGGAGATGACGTCCGCGGTGTCGTAGGTCAGGGGGCTGTACAGCAGCAGCACCTTCTGGAAGCCGACGTCGAGGAACATGCCGATGTTCAGGATCAGCAGGGTGATCATCGTCGGGCGGATCCCGGGCAGCGTGACGTGCCAGGTCTGCCGCCACCGGTTCGCACCGTCGATCCGCGCCGCCTCGTACAGCGAGGAGTCGACGGTGGTGAGCGCCGCCAGGTAGAGGATCGTCCCCCACCCGACCGTCTGCCAGACCTCGGAGGTGACGTAGACGGTCCGGAACCACTCCGCCCGCTGCAGGAACGGGATGGCCTCGCCGCCGAAGGCCGTCACGATCTGGTTGACCGTGCCCTCCAACGAGACGAGCTGCATCACCATCCCGGCCACGATCACGATGGACAGGAAGTGCGGCAGGTAGGAGATCGACTGGATGGTGCGCTTGAAGGCGCTCTTGCGGACCTCGTTCAGCAGCAGCGCCAGCACGATGGGAAGCGGGAAGCAGAAGAGCAGGGTCAGACCGCCCATGATCGCGGTGTTCGAGAACACGTGCCAGAACGTCGGGCTCGTGATGAACATCTCGATGTAGCGCAGGCCCACCCACTCCTCGCCGAAGATGCTGCCGCCGGGCCGGAAGCGGCGGAATGCGATCACGTTCCCGATCATCGGTAGGTACCGGAAGATCAGCAGGTAGATGATCGGCAGGGCCGCCATCGCGTACAGCACTCCGTCGCGCCGGAGCACCATCCGCCAGGGCAGGTGCCGGCGCACCGGTCGCTGCTGGAGTGGTGCTGCGGGCGGGTGGTCCTCCGGCGGGGTCTGAGCGCTCAAGGCGCTGGCGCCGGTCTCCGGCGCCAGGATGACCGACCGGTTCTGCGGTGTTCTCATCCGCTGCTCCTGTGTCCTGACCGATGGGGCGTCCGTAGCCGGCCCACCGGTGCTGGTGCCTGGTTCACCTCAGCTGGACTGCGCCGAGGCGTAGCGTTCCGCAGCGCCGTTGATGAGGTCCAGGTACTGCTGCAGACCCTGACCCTCGAGCTCGGCGACGTAGGCGTCCCAGTCGCTCAGCGGCCGCTGGCCGAGGATGAACTGCAGGGTCGCGGTGTCGACGGTGTCCTTCAGCGCCGTGCCCAGCAACGAGGACTCCTCCAGCTCCATCTCGTCGAGCGGGTGCGGCGGGAAGGGATCCCGGGGCGTCCGGCTGGACAGGACGCTGTCGATGTACGTCACGAACTCCGGGGAGTTGTAGGACTCCTTCAGCTCCCGGGACTCCGTGGCGTCGGCCGTGACGTCATTGGCGAAACCCAGGTCGGCCTTGAGGTCGACCGACCCGTCCGGGTTCAGGCCGTAGGCGTCGTAGGAGTACTCGGGGTTCAGGGTGATCGTGCCGTCAGCGCTCTTGGTATAGGTCTCGCCCTCGATCCCCCACCGCTGCATCTCCCGCGCGGCCGGGTTGTAGTAGAGCCAGTCCAGGAACTGCAGCAGGGCCAGGAAGTTCGGGCTGTCCTTCGCCTGGGAGGTGATCATGAACCCGTTCCAGAAGTTCCGCGGCTCGCAGATCGGCCCGGCCGGGCCACCGGGTGGTGCGATCTGGAGCAGCTCGTAGTTGCCCTCGCCCACCGTCTCGTTCAGGGCGCTGGCGAAGTCCTTGACCGTGCCGGAGGCACCCGAGGCCGCGAAGATCTTCCCCGCGGCGACCTTCTCGGAGACCGTCCCGCCACCCTCGTCGGTGGCCGTGAAGGACTCCGGGTCGAGCAGGCCGTCGGCCACCAGTCCGTGGAAGTACTCCACCATCTCCTTGTAGCCCGGGTTGGTGCCGGCGTACTCGAACGTGCCGGTGCTCTTGTTGAAGAAGGCTCCGTCGCCGAAGCCCCATCCGGCGACCGTGCCGAAGGCGTGCGCGGCATAGTTGATCATCGACTGGCCCTCGAACCCGTCACCGAGGGGATAGCTGTCCGGATACTTCTCCTTGATCGCCTCCAGCGCTGTCCGCAGCTCGGCCCACGTCTGCGGGACCCCGGCGCCGACCTCGTCGAAGATGTCCTTGCGGATGATCAGGGTGAAGACCGGGACGGAGACCTCCTGCAGCCCGGGCATCATGTAGTACTTGCCATCCTCCTGGCGCAGGTACTCGACCATCTCCCGCAGGTCCCACTCCTGCACATACTTCTGGAAGTTGGGCATGTGGTCCTCGTAGTCGCTCAGCGGCAGGACCGCCCCGGCGGCGGCGAACTGTCGCTCCTCACCGGTGTAGACCAGCGGGATGATCGACGGCGCGTCGCCGGCGCTGATCAGCAGGCTGCGCTTCTCCTTGGCGTCGCTGAATGGGATGTGGGTGAGGTCCAGGGTGACGTTGGTGCGCTTGGCGATCTCGTCGAAGAACAGCCACGAGTCGGTGATCGGGAAGTCGGGCCAGTCCGTCCACAGGAACGAGAACTCCAGGGGTTCGGTGGCAGTGAACGTCTGGTCGGCGCTGAAGCTCTCCATCGCTCCGGTGTTGCTCTGCTCGACCGGGACGACCTCGTCGGCCCCGCCGCTGCTGCAGGACGCCAGGGTCACCCCGACTCCCAGTCCCAGACCAGCACCGAGGACGTTCCTGCGCGTGGGTCCTGCTTCGATGTGCGTCATCTCTAGCGTTCCTCTCCATTGAGCGGGTGATGCAGGTGGGCCTGTCCGCGCCCCGTGCCTCCGGCCCATCGACCTGGCTCAGGCAGACGGTCGATGGCGAACCGGTCTCGGTGCGGACAGACAGTCTCCGTAGACTTTCGTGCTCTCTCCGATACTTTCTAGAAAGTAGAGCCCGCATCCGGTCCTGTCAAGCAATTCTGAGCAAGAAGTCTATCGATCGACGTCTCGGCAATCATTGACTTGCTCTGGCAGGACCGGTTGCCGAAACTTTCGGCCCATCGTGTCGAGGCGGTGGCGCCCTGCGATCATCTGAGACGATCAGGGCCGGAGGTTAGTCATGGTCACGATGAGCGACGTCGCGAACGCGGCCGGTGTGTCCGTGATGACCGTCTCCCACATCCTCAACGGGAGACCTCGGGCGTCCGCGGAGACGCAGGCCCGGGTGCTGGCCGCGGTCGAGGACCTCGGCTACGAGGTGAATCTCACCGCACGGCACCTACGCGCTGGCCGCACCGACTCGGTCGCCCTGATCGTGCCGCACTTCCACGACTACTACAGCGCCGTGGCGGACAGCCTGGCCGACGTGCTGGAACGCTCCGGGCGCCATCTGGTGCTGGAGCGGACACAGGCCCTGCCGCGGGTCGAGCGGGAAGCCCTGTCCTTGGCGCGGCTGAGGATGCACGACGGCGCACTGGTCTCGGCCGTGGCGCTGAGCCCGGAGACCCTGCTGCGGGTCCGCGCTCGTGTGCCCCTGGTGCTGCTCGGCGAACGTGACATGCCACCCGAGCTGGACCACGTGCGCCTCGCCAACGAGGAAGGCAGCAGGCTCGCGACAGCCCACATGGTCGCTTCCGGGGCACGCCGGGTGATGGTTCTGGGTGGCTCGCTCGACCGCGAGCGCACCATGGCTACCCGCCGACGCGAAGGGTGGGAACGCGCGCTCCGGGACGCGGGCCTGACCCCGGATCCCACGTTGGTCGTTCCGCTCATCAGCTATGGCCTGGAGGAAGGGCGCACCGCTGTGTCTCGACTGCTCAGGCTCGGGCACCGTTTCGACGCGGTGTTCGCGGTGACAGACACCGCCGCGCTCGGTGCGATCTCCGCTCTCACCGACCACGGGCTGCGGGTACCGGAGGACGTGCAGGTCGCCGGCTTCGACAACCTGGATGTCGCCGACTTCGTCAGCCCGGGTCTGACCTCGGTGGACCCCAACCACGAGGGACTGGCGGACAGCGCCATCCGTCTCCTCGAGCGGCGGATGCTCGGTGGCACCGAGCCTGCCGAGCACGTGGTCACGCCGGTCTCGCTGGTGGTGCGCGGCTCGACGCGGTGACCGGGGCCACCAAGCTGCTCCCGCCCCACCCCGCCCCGCCCCACCCCGCAAGGTCAATAAGACCCGGTCACCGGTGCCCGCCTTCTCGTGACGTTATCGGGCGCGTGACGGTGTCGGGGGCGGGCCGCGCACCCAGGCCGCTCAGCGCAGCAGGCGCCGGTCGAACAGCGGCACCAGACCGGCCGAGGCGAGGCTGAGCACACCGAGCACCCAGAACACCCCCACCACCTCGTCCCCCACCCAGGCTCCGACGATGAGCACGAGCACCGCGCCGATGCCGTTGGCCAGCCCGATCGCGATCCCCGAGCCCATCGAGGGGTTCTCCGCGAAGATCTCCTGCCCGAGCAGCACCGTGGTGGAGGCGGTGAGGAACATCATCACCCCGAGCAGCCCGGAGACCACCCAGGCGCCCGGTCCGGTGAGGTAGGCGGTCGGCACGATCAGCACGCCGGTGCCGACCGCGGAGATGAGCAGGGTGGCCCGGGTGCCGATCCGATCGGTGAGGTAGCCGCCGCCGAGGTTGCCGACCACCCCCACCGTCATCATCGTGGTGATCAGCGACGCACCGGCCACCAGCGAGTAGCCACGCTGGTCCCAGAGCACCGGCACGAACGTGGCGAAGGCGTAGATGCCCACCATCCGCAAGCTCTGGTAGGCGATCAGCAGCGCCATCGGCCGGGCGTGCACGCTCAACCGGATCGCCGGACCCTGCTGCCGCTTCGGCGGCAGCGACGGCAGCCAACGGAGCAGGAACGGCAGCGTCACCAGCCCGGGCAGGGCCACCAGCCACAGGTACTCCAGCCCGGCGCGGGCCACGATCAGGCTGGCGATGGTCGGCCACAGCCCGCGCCCCAGCTCACCACCGACCAGGAACGCCGAGGTGAGCAGCCCCTGCCGCCCGCTGAACAGCCGCCGCACGCTGGCGATCGCCTGCGGGTGGAAGAACGCGTTCCCCACCCCGATCAGCACCAGCAGCACGATCAGCAGCCCGGTGGAGCGCACCACCCCGATCAGCCCACCACCCAGGGAGGCCATGCCCAGGCCCAGCACCACCAGCATCCGGCCACCGAGACGGTCGGCGATCCGCCCGGCCACCGGCTGCAGCGCCTGCCCGATGGTCAGCGCCGTGACCAGCACGGCAGCCATCCGCACCGGCTCCCCGATCGTGACCAGCACGGCCGGCAGCACGCCGGGCAGGTAGTTGGAGGCGCCGTCGTTGAGGAAGTGTGCCCAGGTGAGGCCGCCGAGCCGTCGGTACTGCCCGGGCTGCGGCCGTGGCGTCCTCTCGCTGCTCATCCAGCGATTGTGTCAACGACCGCGGTCGGCGGGCACCGACCCGAAGAACCGCGCCAGCGGGAGGATGCCCACCACCAGCACCATCGGCAGCGCGAAGCCCCAGCGCAGGTTCCCGGCACCCACCAGCCCGGTCAGCACCGCGCCGAGCAGGGCGCCCACGTAGTTGAACTGGTTGAACCGGGCGATCACCGCATCCACCCGGGCGCGGCGGACCGCCGGGTCCAGGTCCGCGCCGCCGGCGATCCGGGCCGCCGCGGAGAAGCTCAACGGTGCCACCACCGCCACCCCGAGGCCGAGCAGGGCGAACCCGGCGACCGCCACCGGCCAGGTGCGGGCGAAGACCACCACCGCCAGGGCCGCCACCGCGACCAGCACACCGGTGCGCACCACCGCCGCCGGGCCGAACCGGGCCACCAGGGCGTCCCCGGCCAGCCGCTGCACCCCGCTGGCGAGCAGGTAGGGCAGCGTGGCCAGGGCGAGCAGCTGCTCGGGTGCGGCCAGGGTGTGGTCCAGGTAGGTGGGACCCCAGGTGGTGGCCGCCGTGTCCACCATGTAGAAGAGCACCATGGCCACCCCGACCAGGATGATCGGGCGCCACGGCACGTCGATGCCCGCCCCGGTGAGCTCCGCCGTCGACGATGCCTGGCTGCGGGGCAGGAACGGTGCGGCGGCGACCACCGCGGGTACCACGGCGACCACGGCGGCAGGTCCCCACGGCAGCGACGCGGTGGCGAGGGTGAGCGCGGAGGCGAGGATGCCGCCCACGGTCCAGGCGCCGTGGAAGGAGGGCAGGATCGGGCGCCCGTACCCGGCCTCGACCGCGACGGCCTGCATGTTCGTGGTCGCATCCACCACACCCAGCCCCACGCCGTAGCAGGCCAGGCCGGCGACCATCACCGCCAGGTTCCCGGCGAGCACGATGACCGGCACGCCGAGGGCGATCAGCACCAGCCCGACGCGCAGCACGGTGGCCGACGGCACCGTGGCGGCGAGCTTCTCCGCACCGGCCGAGCCGCCCCCGGCGAGCAGCACCATCATCAGCAGCAGCAGCGACTGGCCGAGCTCGTCGGCACCGGCCCGGTCCATGATCTGCGGCAGCCGGGTGGTCAGGCTGATGAAGGTGAACCCCTGCGCGAAGAACGCCGCCCCTGCCGCCCGGCGCGCACGGCGCAGCGGTCCCGGTGGCGTCATGGTCTCCATCGTGGCACCGTCGACGGCGCAGCGCGGGTGGATCCGGTACCTCGCCGTGGCAGGCGGGTGCGGCAGGTGCGGGTATTCCGTTGTCACCCGGGTGCGGGTCGGCCAGGGTGGAGGCGTGAGCGCAGAACAGACCAGGCGCGCCTGGGCCCAGGCCGCCGGAAAGTACGTCGAGGAGTACGCCGAGACGCTGGCCGAGGCGAGGCACGCCCGGCTGGCACCGATCGAGGAGGAGCTGCTCGCCGAGCACCTGCCCGGGGCCGTGGTGGCGCACCCGATGAGCGGCCACGGGGTGGACGACGCGGCCCTGGTGCGGCTCGGCGCCGCCGAGGTGATCGGCCTGGACTACAGCCCAGCGGCGGTGACCTCGGCGCAGCAGCGCGCCGACGAGCTGGGGCTGCCGTGCCGCTACCGGGAGGCCGAGCTGCCGCAGAGCCGGCTGCCCGGGGCGAGCGCGGACGTGGTCTACACCGGCAAGGGCGCACTGATCTGGGTGGCGGACCTGGCGGCCTTCCTCGCCGAGATGCGCCGGATCCTGCGCCCGGGCGGGGTGCTGTTCGTCTATGAGGCGCACCCGCTGGTGCCGCTGTGGGCCTGGGAGCCGGACCAGGTCCGCGTCCGGGCGGACCGCAGCTACTTCGCCCGCAGCCACGTGAACGACACCTTCCCGGCCCGCGGCGCCGTCGAGCACCAGCGCACGCTCGCCGAGCTGGTCACGGCCGTGCTCGCTGCCGGGTTCACGATCGAGCACCTAGCCGAGCACCCCGAGCCGTTCTGGCGGCCCGAGCACCTGGATGCCGCGGCTGCGTGGGACGGGCGGGTGCCGAACACCGTCAGCCTGCTGGCGCGGTCGGCCTAGCGCGCGAGCCGCGAGCGGCCTGGTCACACGTAGGGAACGAGCGCGGCCTGGTCACACGTAGGGAACGAG
>CAZMDO010000053.1:0-12742 GCA_964564445.1 uncultured Ruaniaceae bacterium
GCAGTGCGCGGGACATGTTCACCCGCCGGGCGAGCTCGCTGATGTGCACCTCACCCTCGGCGAGCTCGGCCACGATCAGCATCCGCTGCGGGCTGGCCGCCGCGGTGAGCACCGTGCTCAGCTGCTCCACGTTCACCCGAACCTCCTCCTGTCAGAGAAAGGTTACAGGGGTCGTCTCCTTCTTGCATCTTTGGCCGCGGTGAGGATCGCGGCGAGCAGGCAGGCCCCGGCCACCGCGAGCAGGGCCACCAGGTAGGAGAAGCCGGTGGCCAGCGCGCCCACCACCGCCGAGCCGAGCCCGGTGCCGGAGTCGAAGCCGATGTTCCACACCGTGCTGGCCAGCCGGGTGCGCTGCGGACCGGCCCGCTCGAACGCGTGCACCAGGGTCAGGCTCTGCAGGCCGCCGTAGGACAGTCCCACGCAGGCCGCACCGAGGAGCACGCGCACCACCTCGCTCGCCCCCTCGCCCGGCAGCGCCGTACCGATCAGCACCAGACCGCCAGCGGCCGCGGCCAGCAGCGGCCAGGTGAGCCCGGCCGAGCCGCGCCGGTCCACCAGCGAGCCGATCCACCACCGGCTCAGCGTAGCCACGGTGAGCAGCGCGAACAGGCCGAGCAGGGCCAACGTGGCGTGGCTGAGCATCTGCGGTAGGAACGTCAGCAGCGCGCCGCCGGAGCTGGTGGCCAGCAGCAGCACGACCACCGGCACCACCAGCAGCCCGAGCACCGTCCAGCCCCGGGTCGCACCAGCGGCAGACGTCGACGGCGCCCGGTCACCCGCACCCTGCCGCTCATCGGTGGCAGGCCGGTTCAGCCGGCGCCCGAGCGCCAGCGCCCACGGCACGCCCAGCACCGGCAGCGTGCCCAGCGCGAACACCAGCCCGAACCCTGCCTTCTCCGCCAGCCACGGCGCCCCGGTCATGGTGAGGATCTGCGGGGCGGAGATCGCCAGCCCGTAGGCACCGACCGCGCGCCCGCGCATCAGCGGCGGGGAGAGCTCGGCGATCGCCGCGGACCCGCACACGGTGAGCACCCCGAACCCCAGCCCGCGCACCGCGGAGAGCAGCATCAGCCACCACAGCTCCCCGCTCAGGGCGAACAGCATCGAGGGCAGGCCCAGCGCCAGCAGCCCGGTGGTCAGCGTCACGGCCCAGCCCAGCCGGCGCAGCGACCACGGGATCAGCGTCTGGGTGAGCACGGTGGCGAGCATGAGGATGCCGTTGATCGCCCCGGCGCCGGCGGCATCGGCCCCGGCGTGGACCGCCCACAGCGGCACGGTGGCGAACAGCACCCCGAAGCCGCCGAAGCTCACCGCGCTCATCGCCGCCACGGCACGCATCCCGGGCAGGTGCCATACCGATCCGCTCGTCACGGCACCGGTCTACCATCTGCCGGATGGAGAACTCGACTTTGTCCGAGCAGGACCGCGCCCACCTCCGGCACTGCGTCACGCTCGCCCGCCAGGCCTTGGCAGCCGGGGACGAACCCTTCGGTTCGGTGCTCGTGGACGCGAGCGGCGCCGTCGTGCATGCGGACCGGAACCGGATCGCTGAGGGTGACCCGACCGCCCACCCCGAGCTGGCCCTGGTGCGCTGGGCGATCGCGCACCTGAGCCCGGCCGTGCGGGCCCGGGCAACGGTGTACACCTCCGGGGAGCACTGCCCGATGTGCGCGGCGGCGCACGCCTGGGCCGGCCTGGGGCGGATCGTGTACGCCGCCAGCTCCGAGCAGCTGGGCCAGTGGCTGGACGAGTGGGGCGTGGCCCCGCCGGCCGTGCGAGGATTGCCGATCACCACCGTTGCGCCCTCTGTGCCGGTGGCGGGGCCGGATGAGTACCTGGCGGAGGAGGTCCGCCTGCTGCATGCCAGGCTGCACGGCGTCGAGGGCGCCCAGCACTGAGAGGTTCCGTGACCCGAACAGCCGTGGCCCGCAGCCGAGGTCAGCGTCAGCTCGGCATCGGGATGGCCCTGGTGGGCATCCTGCTCATCGGCGCCAACCTGCGGGCATCGTTGACGGCGGTCGGTCCGTTGATCGGGGACGTCCAGGCGGACCTGGGCTTCTCCGCCATGCTCGCCTCGGCGCTGGTGGGGCTGCCGCTGGTCTGTTTCGCCGTGTTCTCCCCGGTGGCGCCCCGGGTGGCGAGCAGGTTCGGGCTGGAGCGCACGCTCGGGGCGGCCCTGCTGATCCTGGCTGCCGGCATCGTGCTGCGGTCGGTGCCCTGGCTGCCGCTGCTCTGGCTGGGCACCGTGCTGCTCGGGCTGGCGATCGCGCTGGCGAACGTGCTGCTGCCCTCGCTGCTGAAGCGGGACTTCCCGCTGGACGCCGGCCGGTACACCGGCGCCTACTCGGCGGTGCAGTCGGTGTTCGCCGCGCTGGCCGCAGGGGTGGCGGTGCCGGTGGCGGGCTGGACGGACGCCACCTGGCGCCTCTCCCTGGGGATCTGGGCCGGGCTCGCGCTGGTCGCGTTCGCGGTGTTCAGCCCGAGGCTGCGCGGGAGCACCTCGGTCAAGGCGCTCCGCGAGCCGGCCGGCGGCAGGGCCGGCAGCGGAGACGGGGCCGGCGGCGGAGATGGGGCCGGCGGCGGAGATGGGGCCGGCGGCGGGACCGTCGAGGGCCGCTGGTCCCCGTGGCGCTCGCCCACCGCGTGGCTGATCACCGTGGCGATGGGCACCCAGTCCACGCTGTACTACGTGGTGATCACCTGGTGGCCGGAGATCGAGCAGGCACAGGGGATCAGCGCGAACACGGCCGGGGTGCACATGAGCGTGCTGCAGCTGTGCGGGATCGTCGGCAACCTGGGCACCGCGGCCGTGCTGCAACGCTGGCAGCGGGACCAGCGCGGCCTGATCGCGGTGCTGGTGCCGCTGAACGTGGTGGGGCTGACCGGGATGCTGCTGCTGCCTTCCTGGGCCCTGCTGTGGTCGATGCTGCTCGGGGTGGCGCTCGGCTCGTGGATCGTGTTCTGCCTGGCCTCCTTCAGCCTGCGCACCCGCAACCACCGGCACGCGGCCTCGCTCTCCGGCATGGCGCAGTCCTTCGGCTACCTGCTCGCCGCCCTCGGGCCGTTCGTGCTCGGTGCCCTGCACGACGCCACCGGCAGCTGGACCACGCCGCTGGTGGTGCTGCTCTGCCTGCAGGTGGTGCAGCTGGTCTCCGCCTACGGGGCGTCCCGGCCGCGGCTGGCCTGAGCGGGCGGGGCGCGCGGGAAGCGCCACGCGCTCAGCTCTCCGGTCAGCGCAGGTGCGCCAGCACGATCCCCACCGGGATGCTCACCGCGAGCAGCACCAACAGCGCCAGGTAGGCCCAGCCGAGCCGCCGGCGCCAGCGGTCCGCCGCAGGGACCTCACGGCGCCAGCCGGTCAAGGCCACCAGCGCCAGCACGAGCGCGAGCACCAGCAGCACGCTGCCGGCGTCCACCCCCAGGGTCAGGCCGGCCAGCGTGCCGGCGATCACCAGGGCGTTGCCGAGGTTCCAGGCGAGCATCACGGCCCATGCGCTCGTGCCGTCGGTGGGTCGGCCGAGCACTCCGGGCACCCAGCCGAGGCCGAGCTGGCCGATCCCGCCGACCAGCACCAGGTAGGCGGCGGCCCAGCTGCCCTGGCCCAGGTCCAGCGGGCCGGTGACGGCGGCCAGCAGCCCGCCGGCCACGATGCACGCGTAGCCGCACACGATGAGCACCCACGACGGCGCAGCTCGCCGGGCCATGGCCTGCTCACCGGGGCGGGGTGGGGAGATCGTCATCAGCCGGTGACCACGGTCAGCAGCACGGCGGCGTCGTCCAGGGCGAGCAGGTCGTGGCGGCGGTCCGGGATGATCAGGTGGTCGCCGGCGGCCCCCTCCCAGGACTCCTCCCCCGCGGTGAGCCGCACCCTGCCGACCAGGACCTGCAGGGTGGCCTCCCTCGGGCTCTCGTGCTCGCCGAGCCCGTGCCCGGCCGCGAGCGCCATCACCGCCTGCCGGAGCGTCCGCCCCTGACCACCGACCACGGTGTGCGTGCTGCGTCCGCTGCCCGCTGCTCGTGCGGCAGCCACCTGCGCGGCTGCGACGTCGGTGAGGTTCTGGGACTGCATCATCGTTCTCCAGGGTGGGTCTCGGGGGTGGTGCTCAGGTGCACCAGGCAACGGTCCGGGTCGACGAACGGGTCGAGGGCGTCGGCGTGCACCGGCGCGCCCCACGCCTCCAGGGCGCCCCGCATCAGGCCCAGGTGCACCGGGCAGACGATCCGCTGGTGCCCGGCGGCCAGCTCCAGGAACGGGCAGTGCCGCACGCTCAGCGGCGGCAGCACGGCGCGCCGCTCCGCCTCGCCGGCCTCGAGCGCTACGGCGGGTGGGGTCTCGGTAGCCGGGTGAGCTGCGCCGTCGGGCTGGGCCGCTACGGCGGGCGGCGCTCCGGTATCCGGGTGAGCTGCGCCGTCGCGCTCGGGGGCGAACCCGTAGGCGTCCAGGAGCTCGACGAGCTGGTCCACCGCCTCGTTCACCGCAGTGATCGGGTCGGCCGTGGTCTCGGCCAGCCGCCTCCCCCACTGCCGACCGGCCTCGATGGCGCGCTGCGGACCGTCCGGCTCGGCGAGCAGCGCATCGGAGAGCACCCCGGCGAGCAGCTGGTAGAACCGCGGTCCGCCCGGGTCCATCCCGCGCACCGCCCGGAACGCCTGCGCGGGTCGACCCGGGCCGGAGCTGACCGGTGCGGACCGCTCCACCTGCCCGGCGGCCAGCAGCGACTCCAGGTGGAAGCGCACCGTGTTCTTGTGCACGTCCAGCGCGTCGGCGATCTCCGCGCTGGTCAACGGACCGTGCGCCTCGGTGAGCACCCGCAGCACCTCCTGGCGGCGGGAGGAGGCCGGTACCGCCGGCTCGTCCGGCTCCGGGGGCGGGGTGGTCATCCAGCGGCCGCCTCACCCTGCGGCGGCACGGAGGCCACCAGCGGAGTGTCCACACCGAGGTGGCCGATCTTCGCGGCCCCACCCGGTGAGCCGAGCGGTTCGCTGCGGCCGGGCAGCACCGTGGAGAAGAACGCGTCGTTGTCGGCGAGGTAGGGCTGCAGCTCACCGGGCAGGTCGTCCTCGTAGTAGATCGCCTCGACCGGGCACACCGGCTCGCACGCGCCGCAGTCGACGCACTCGTCCGGGTGGATGTACAGCGAACGCCCGCCCTCGTAGATGCAGTCGACCGGGCACTCGTCCACACAGGCTCGGTCCATCACGTCGATGCAGGGTTGACCGATCACGTACGTCATGTCCTAGAGTTTACACAACTCACCGTTGTGCAAACTAGTGCTCCGGTGCTCGAGCCGGTAGGAGAGGGTCATGAAGCTACGCACCGCCGCCGACGCCACCGTCCGCAAGCCGCCGATGCCGGACAGCCCGGTGATCAGCGTATTCTTCGGCGGGCCGGACGATCCCGGCGACCTCGGACTGCTCAAGGTGGCCGTGCCCGCCGGAGCCGGGATGCCCCCGCACCGCCACCACGGCTCGGACGTGATCCTCATCCCGGTGGCCGGGTTCGTGCGCATCGTCAAGGACGCGGAGGAGATCGACGTCTACCCGGGGGACGCCGCGTTCATCGACAAGGACGAGGCGGTGTCGCTGACCAACCCGGGCAGCCAGGACGCGCAGCTGTTCGTGGCCGCCGGGCCCGCGTCCTTCGTGCGTACCGTGCTCGCCTGGGCCGCCGTGGAGGCGGCGGCCGAGGACCTGGCCGGCGGCGAGGATGCCGCGGCGGGCGCGGCAGCCGCGGCGGGCGAGACGGCCGCGACGGGCGAGGCGGCGATGGACGAGGACGCCGCGCCGGTGGCCGAGGCCTCGTGAGCACGCCACCGGCCGGTGAGGTGGTCGACGGGGTGCTGGACCTGCGCTCCCTGGCGAAGGCGGACCGGCACCCGGCGGTCTTCGCCGGCTACGACGCGCTGTCGGTGGGCGAGTCGTTCGTGCTGGTCAACGACCACGACCCGGTGAACCTGCGCCAGCAGCTGGAGCGGGACCACGGGCCCGGCTTCGGTTGGGAGTACCTGGCCGAGGAGGTGCCTGAGTACCGGATCCGGCTCACGAAGAACGCCTCCACTCCCCTGCCCCAGGCGCTGGTGAACACCGCCGAGGCCACGGAGGAGGGCCAGGGGTTCGGCGGGGCGGTGTTCTCGCTGCGGATGCGCGAGCGGGACCTGGACTCCAACGTGATCGCCCTCGAGCCCGGGGGCACCATCGCCGAGCACTGGGGCCCGGAGGTGGACGTGCTCGTCCACGTGGTCGCCGGGTCCGGGCAGCTGGACACCGAGACCGGCACGGTGGAGCTGACCCCGGGGGTGCTGCTCTGGTTGCCGAAGCGGTCCCGGCGGGCGTTCCGGGCCGGTGCGGAGGGGTTGCGCTACCTGACCGTGCACCGGCGGCGGGAGTCGCTCGTGCTGCAGGCCTCCCGGCCGCCCGGGGCACGGTAGCCCGCGGGCGGTCGGGCGATCAGGCCGCCGCACCGACGCCGACGTTCATCGCCGCGGGCAGCACGCCGCCCGGCCGGCCGTCGAAGCGTTCCCGGAGCATCCGGTCGAGCACGTCCACGGCGCCCTCCTGCTGCTGCGGGCTCAGCCCGGCTACCGCCTGGGCAGCCAGCGGGTTGCTCGCCATCACCTCCTGCCACAGGTCCTGCGCCGAGGCCACCGGCACCTCCCAGGTGACCCGGTGCACCGCCACCTGCGTGCCGCCCGCAGCCCGCAGCGCGGCCTCCAGCGCACCCGGGGCGGCGACCTGGAACGGGGGTGGCTGCGGGTCGGTGGGCAGACCGGCGAAGCCGGGCGCCGCGGCGCGCACGCCGGCGAAGAACAGGCTGAGGAACTCCACCTCGGGCAGCGGTCCGAACGCCGCGACCAGCACCTGACCGCCGGGCCGGGCCACCCGCAGCATCTCGGCCAGCGTGCGGTCCAGCCGTGGTGACATGGTCACCCCGTTCTGGGAGAGGACCACGTCGAAGCTATCGTCGGGCAGGTCGAGGTGGTGGGCGTCCATCACCTGGCCGGTCACCTGGACGCCGGCCTGCCGGGCCCGCTCGCGGAGCAGCTCGATCATCCGGGGCGAGAGGTCCACCGCGGTGACAGTGCCGCCGCGCCGGGCGGCCGGCAGCGACAGGGCGCCGGAGCCGCAGGCCACGTCCAGCACCCGGGTGCCGGGGTCGATCCGCACGTGGGCGAGGACCCGTTCGGCATTCCGCGCCGCCACCGGGGTGAGCAACCGGTCATACCGTGGCGCGATCAGGTCCCAGGCGTGGCGGACGTCCTCGCTGGTCGATCTCGTGGTGGGCATGGCCGGCTCCGTTCGTCGATGGTCGATCGACGCTAGGCACCGGCGGGCCGGGGCGGCATCGCCCGGTCGAGCCACCGTGGCCGGAAGGCGTGGTCCGTTCGTGCCACGCCGCAGGTCCGGATGCTCACTGCGGTGGCAGCAGGCCGTGCCGGTAGGCCCAGGCGGTCGCTGCAGCGCGGGAGCCGAGGTCGAGCGTGGTGTAGATGTTCTGCAGGTGCCGGCGCACCGTGTGCTCGCTGATGGACAGCCGCGTGGCGATCTGCCGGTTCGTGGCACCCGCGGCGACCTGGGTGAGCACCTCCAGCTGGCGGCCGGTGAGCGGGTGGCCGGCCGCGGTCGGGAGCGCGGAGCCGGGACCGGTCAGCCGGGCGAGCTCGGCCGTGGCGCCGACGCTGCCCAGCTGCGCCGCGGCCGCGTCCTGTTCCAGCCGGGCCGTCTCCGCGTCGCCGAGCGCCCGGTAGGCGGCGGCGAGGTCGAGCGAGGCCCGTCCGGTCTCGTAGGGGGCGTCGAGCGCCAGCCAGGCCGAGCGTGCCGCCTGCAGCTGTCCGGCAGCCGCCTCGGCGTGCCCCTCGGCAAGCAGCACCCGGCCGGCGGCGTGCGCGGTGGCGGCCCGGAGCAGCTCGCTGTCGGCACCGTCCGCCAGGGTGACCAGCTCGTGAAGGTACCGCCGCGCCGTGGGCAGGTGCCCGGCGGCCAGGGCGACCTCCACACCAGCGGGCAGCAGGCGGAGCCGGGTGGCCCGGTCGGTGGCCACGGCCAGCGCAGCGCCGAGAGCGCGGTCCGCGGCGACCGTGCGCCCCTGCGCCAGGCGGAGCAGCGCCAGACCGGGGTGCACCGGGTGCCCCCAGGTGCCCGCTTCCCGGTAGGCGGCCTCCGCCCGGTCGTGCTCACCGCGCAGGCGGAGCAGCTCACCGAGCTGGTAGCAGGCCATGCCCTGGGCGGGGTCGCGGGGCAGGTCGGCCAGGTGGGCGCGCGCCTCCTCCGCCACCACGAGCGCCTCGCGCCACCGTCCGCGCAGCTGCAGCAGCTCGGACCGGTGCACCAGGCACTGGCCGCGGTAGGGCCGGATGCCCTGCTGGTGTTCGCACCACTGGGACAGCGCCGCCGTCCACTGCTGGGCGCGCGGTACGTCGAAGGCGTCCCGGCAGGTGAGGATCACCGCGCAGTAGACGATGCCGGCCACCAGGGGCGAGACCTCGCCGGAGACGACGGCCAGCATCGCCTCGTCCAGGCTGGCCAGGCCGGGGCGTACCCGCCCGAGGGCCACCTCCGCCTGCCCCTGGCCGAGGTGGGCGAGGGTGGCCAGTTCCGGGTCGGCCGTGCCCTCGGCCTGCCCGGCGATCTGCTCGAACTCTGCGAGCGCCTCCTCCGCCCGACCGGAGGACAGGGCCGCTAGCGCCTCCGGGAGCCGCAGCCGGGCGGTGCCGCCGGGGTCCGGGCGTGTGGTGAGGAGGTGGGCGGCCCGGGCGAACCAGCCGCCCGCCCTGGCGTGCTCACCGGCGAGCAGCAGGGTCAGGCCGAGCCAGAACGCGCACCGGACCGCGCGGACGTGCGCCCCCTGCTGCTGCCAGCCGTGGTAGGCGCGGGACCAGGCGTCCTCGGCCACGTCGGCCTCGCCGACCAGGTGAGCAGCCAGCGCCCAGTCCTGCAGGTCGGCGGCGGCCAGCGGGGCGGACACTCGCCGGTAGCAGGCGGCCGCGTCCCGCCAGGCGTGGCGGGCGACGGCCCGGCGGGCGTCGGCGACGAGGTCCTCGCCCATCGCCCGAGAGTAGCGCCCGGTCGGGGGGCTCGGCCCGCGGTGGGGGCGCGTGGCACGGCCGGCGGTGGGGGTCGGCCCGCCCTCGGGCTCAGCCCAGGGCCGGGTGCCAGTCCGCCGGCACCGGGGAGCCGGCCGGGTAGTCGGTCATCGGCACCGTACCGGTGCGCCAGCAGTCCAGCACCTGGTCGGTGATCCGCCAGCACTCCTCGGCGGCGTCGCCGCGCACGGAGAGGATCACCTCCCCGTCCAGGATGGCGGCCAGCACCTCCCCGTAGGCCTCCAGCTCGGCCTGCCGCAGCTCCGTGCGCAGCACGCTCTGCTCCAGAGCGAGCGGGTCGGAGGTGCCGTTGGTGGTCAGGTGCAGCTCCATCACGTCCGGGCTGAGGCCGATGATGAGGCGGTCCTTGGGGTCGGGGCCGGTGAGCCCGGCGGGCAGGTGACGCACGTCGGCGAAGGTGATCACCACGTGCTTGCGCGTCTGCCCGAGCGCCTTGCCCGAACGCAGCGTGATCGGCACGCCCGCCCAGCGCTGGTTGGCCACCTCCACGGTGATCTGCGCCATCGTCTCGGTGTCCCGGTCCGGGTCCACGCCCTGCTCGTCCAGGTAGTCCGGCACCGACCGGTCCCCGATCGTGCCGGCCGTGTACCGGCCGCGGCGGCTGGCGGTGGCCGGGTCGCCGTCCCAGAGCCGGGTGGCGCGCAGCACCGCCGACTTGGCGTCCCGCAGCTCCCGGTCGCTGATCTCCGCGGGCGGCTCCATGGTGACCACGGACATCACCTGCAGCAGGTGGGACTGGATCATGTCCACCAGCGCGCCGGCGTGGTCGTAGTAGCCGGCCCGCCCTTCCAGGGCGAGGGACTCGTCGTAGGCGATCTCGATGCTCTCGATGTGCTCGGCGCTCCAGACGGCCTGCAGCATGCGGTTGGCGAACCGCAGCGCCATGATGTCCAGCACGCTGGACTTGCCGAGGAAGTGGTCCACCCGGTGCACCCGCTCGTCCGGAGCGAGACGCGCGACCACCCGGTTCAGCTCCCGGGCACTGGCCTGGTCGTGGCCGAACGGCTTCTCCATCGCCAGGTGCACGTTCTCCGCCAGGTCCATCCCGACCATGGCCCGGCAGGCCCGTTCGGTCACCGCCGGCGGAAGCGCGAAGTAGAGCACCAGGCGCCCGGTGTCGGAGAGCTCCTCCAGCACGGGGCCGAGCGCGCTCGCGTCGGTCACGTCGATCGGGTAGTAGGCGGTCTGCTGCTGCAGCCGGGCCACCACCTCGGGGGCGGCACCGCCCTCGGTGAGCGCCTCGCCGAGCCGGTCGGCGAAGTCCGCACCGCTCAGGTCCGCGCGGTCGGCGCCGACGATCCGCACCGGTCGGTCCGGTTCGCGCTCCAGCAGGGAGCCGATCCCGGGCAGCAGCAGTCGCCGGGTGAGGTCTCCGGAGGCGCCCAGGATCAGCAGGGTGGTGTCAGTCATCAGGGCTCCTCGGGGTCGACGGTGGTGCTCGGGTGGTCCGGGTGGGCGGCGGGGTGGCCGGTGGTCACCTCGTGCAACGCGTCTGCGGCGCGCACCAGCGCCAGGTGGCTGAACGCCTGCGGGAAGTTGCCCATCTGCCGCTGCTCGGCGGGGTCGTACTCCTCGGCGAGCAGGCCGAGGTGGTTGGTGTAGCCGACGAGGGTGTTCATCAGCGCGGTGGCCTCGTCCACCCTGCCGGTGCGGGCGTACTGCTCCACCAGCCAGAAGGAGCAGGCCAGGAACGGGTGCTCGTCCCCGCTCAGTCCGTCGGTGCCCACGGTGCGGTAGCGCAGCAGCAGGCCGTGGTGCACCAGGTCCCGTTCGATCTGGTCCACGGTGGCCAGCATGCGAGGGTCGTCGTAGGGCAGGAACCCGGTCTGCGGGATCTGCAGCAGGGAGGCGTCCACCTCGGTGTTGTCGTAGGTCTGGGTGAAGCCGCCGGTCTCGGGGTTCACCCCATGGGTGAGGATCTCCTCGCGCAGCTGGTCGCGCACCTGGGCCCACTGCTCGGCCGGCCCGTCCAGGCCGTACTCGGTGACCGCCTGCACGCCCCGGTCCAGCGCCGCCCACATCATCACCCGGGAGTGGGTGAAGAAGTGCGGGTCGCCGCGCATCTCCCACAGGCCCTGGTCCTTGCGGTCCAGGTGCTCGGTGACGTAGGCGAGCATGCTGCGCTGCAGCGGCCAGGAGAAGTCGTCCTCGTCCACCCCGGCCTCCCGCAGCTTGGCCAGGGCGATCAGCACCTCACCGACCACGTCCCCCTGGAACTGGGCGACGGCGCCGTTGCCGATGCGTACCGGGCGGGAGTCGGCATAGCCGGGCAGGTGGTCCAGCTCGCGCTCGATCAGGGAGCGTTCCCCGGCCACGCCGTACATGATCTGCAGGTCCTCCGGGTCACCGGCCACGGCCCTCAGCAGCCAGTTGCGCCAGTGCAGCGGGCTCGCGGTGCGACCGTGCAGCAGCAGCGCCTCCAGGGTGAGCGCGGAGTCCCGCAGCCAGCAGAACCGGTAGTCCCAGTTCCGCACGCCGCCGGGATCCTCCGGCAGCGAGGTGGTGGGGGCGGCGACGATGCCGCCGGTCTCGGCGTGGGTGAGCGCGCGCAGCACGAGCATCGAGCGGTGCACCGTCTCGGACCAGCGGCCGTGCACGCTGATCTGGTTGCTCCAGTCCTGCCAGTAGGTGCGGGTGCTGGTGAGCGCCTCGGCGATGTCCAGCGGGTCCGGGATCTCGGCATGGGAGGGGACCCAGGTCAACACCCAGGAGTGGGACTCCCCCTCGGCCAGCTCGAACGAGCCACGGTGGCACTTGTCCCCCGCCGCCAGCAGCGGGCCGCGCAGCACGTAGGCGTCCGGTCCAGTGATCGCCTGCAACGCCGTGCCGTGCTCGGTGTGCACGCGTCGGACCCAGGGCAGAGCGTCCCCGTAGTCGGGGCGCAGCCGTAGGTCGTGCTCGATGCGCACGCTGCCGGCGGTGCAGCGCACCTGCCGGACCAGGTCGGCCCGGTCGTCGGCGATCGGCATGAACTCGATCACCTCGGCCTCCCCGGTAGGGGTCCGCCACTGGGTGCGCAGCACGAAGGTGCCCACCTCATAGTGCTGCTCGACCACGGTGCCCTCGGCCGGCGCCATCAGCCAGCGGCCGTGCTCCTCCGTGCCGAGGATGGCGCAGAAGACGGCGGCGGAGTCGAACCGGGGCAAGCAGAGCCAGTCGATGCTGCCCTCGCGGGAGACCAACGGTCCGGTGTGCAGGTCGGCCAGAAGTGCATAGTCACCGATCGGAGTGCTCACGCGCTACAGGTTGGCACAGTTGCGCCTGGATCTCAGGTCGACGGCGCGCCCCACCTGGGCTACGCCCGCACGACCGCCACGGCACACCACCCCGAGCCAGACGGCGCGCCCCACCTGGGCTGCGCCCGCACGACCGCCACGGCACACCACCCCGAGCCGGACGGCGCGCCCCACCTGGGCTACGCCCGCACGACCGCCTCGGCACATCGCCCGCAGGCTCGTGCCCTGGGAGCACGAGTCAGCGCACCGGCTCACGAGTGCATCGATTCAGCGGAGCAGCGGGGCGGGGTGGAAGAGCAGCGGGCCGGGCGGGTCAGGCGGTGGCCCCGACCCGGTCGTGGTGCCGGCCCCGGGGCAGCATCAGCGGCTTGCCGGAGATCGGGTCGGTGATGATCTCGCTCGCCA
>CAZMDO010000054.1:0-12670 GCA_964564445.1 uncultured Ruaniaceae bacterium
CGAGCTTGCCGGCGAAGGCCACGAACTCCGACTCGATCTTGCGGAATACGTCCTCTGAGTAGTCCACCAGGTCCATCTTGTTCACGGCGAGGACCAGGTGCGGCACCCGCAGCATTGACAAGATGACCGCGTGCCGCCGGGATTGTTCGGTCATTCCGTTGCGCGCGTCTACTAGGACGAGACCGAGATCCGCGGTCGAAGCACCAGTAACCATGTTGCGGGTGTACTGGATGTGACCGGGGGTGTCGGCGATGATGAACTTTCGCTTCGGAGTGGCGAAGTAGCGGTAGGCGACATCGATGGTGATGCCCTGCTCCCGCTCGCTCCGCAATCCGTCGGTCAGCAGCGCCAGGTCCGTGTAGTCGAATCCTCGCTCGACAGACGTCTTCTCGACCGCCTCGAGCTGGTCCTCAAAGATCGACTTGCTGTCGAAGAGCAAGCGGCCGATCAGGGTCGACTTTCCGTCATCGACGCTCCCGGCCGTCGCCAGCCGCAGCAGATCCATCGTGTCGGCAGCCATCAGAAGTAGCCCTCCTTCTTCCGGTCCTCCATCGCGGCTTCGGAGAACTTGTCATCACCACGGGTTGCGCCGCGCTCAGTGATCCGAGAGGCGGACACCTCGTCGATGATCTTGGCCACCGTGTCTGCCTCAGACTCCAGGCAGCCGGTCAGAGTCAGGTCCCCCACCGTACGGAACCGGACTTTGCGCTCGCTGACCACCTCCCCGTTGCGACATGGGTTGTACTCACTCTCGGTGAACAGCATGCCGCCGCGTTCGAAGACTCGCCGTTCGTGGGCGTAGTAGATCGATGGGATGTCCATCTGCTCGCGGTCGATGTAGTGCCAGATGTCGAGCTCGGTCCAGTTGCTGATCGGGAAGATGCGCATGTGCTCTCCCTCGTGGATCCGGCCGTTGTAGAGGTTCCAGAGCTCTGGTCGCTGGTTCTTCGGGTCCCACTGCCCGAACTCGTCGCGGTGGGAGTACACCCGCTCCTTCGCACGTGCCTTCTCCTCATCCCGCCGCGCACCTCCGAAGGCGGCCGTGAACCCATGCTTCTCGATGGCGTTCAAGAGCGTGCCGATCTGGAGTCGGTTGCGGGGGGTCTTCCCATCATCGATCACAACGCCGTCCGCGATGGCCTGTTCGACGGACGCTACGTGCAGGCGAAGTCCGAGTCGCTCGACCCACCGATCCCGGGTGTCGACCACCTCGGGGAAGTCGTACCCGGTGGCCACCTGGAGCACGGGGAAGGGAATGCGCGCTGGATAGAATGCCTTCTCCGCCAGGCGCAGCATGGTGATCGAGTCCTTGCCCCCGGAGAACATCAGGACGGGCTTCTCGAACTCCGCCGCTGCCTCCCTGAAAATGTGGATCGACTCGGCTTCCAGCTGATCAAGATGCGACAGCCGGTAGTCAACTGCGGGCATGATGTCCTTTCACACGTGCTCCGGTTCCCGCTTCGTGGGAGCGGACCTCCGGACTTTGGTTCTGACGGCGCCAGTACGTCACACTACCGTGGTGACTCCCCCCGTTCAGGCAGACCGGATCGGTGCTACCGTCGCCCAGTTGGACGTTCTAGAGCTTGTTCAATCGGGTGCACTGCCCGCCTACCCATTAGATGCGCCGTTCGGCAGTGCGGAGCTGCACCTTCACCAGGCTGCCTCCAGCGCGCGCACAGTGATCGACATCACGGACCTTGAGGGAGTCCCCGTGGCGCGGATCGCCGTTGAGCCTTCCGGTCAGGGACTCACCACCCGCGGCCGCGCGACCTGGCTGGCCGCGCGCTCAAGCCGTCCGTTCGAGGTACTGCATCTCGGACCGAACGACGTAGGAGACCACACCGGGACTGTCGCACTCTGTGCTCCGACCCGTACAGACGAGGTGCGAGCCGCCCTCGATGCAGCAGGGCCTCGTCCGCTGCTCCTCGCTCTGGCCTCGCTCGACGGCGACCTGAAGCCCTCGATGGTGGAAACCGCCCGGCAAGTTTGGCGTCTGGCCGCCGAGCGTCGAGGAGCCATCGCCGCGATCGCGCCAGTACCGTCGACGCTCGGAGCCGCGGAGAGGAACGCGATCATCAAGGCCTACGCCCGGGGAAAGCCCGCCGTTCTACTCGGCACGCCAACTAACCTCGGCAGCACTCCGACCGCAGGCACTGTGCTGTTCCTCACCGGGCTGTCTGGCTCAGGCAAGTCCACGCTCGCCCGAGCCATCCGGAACAGGCTAGTCGAGGCCGGCGAACGCGTCACGTTGCTCGACGGGGACGTGGTGCGCCGGAACCTTTCCGCGGGTCTCGGCTTCTCTGCAGCCGACCGGGACACCAACATCCGGCGCATCGGTTGGGTCGCAGCTGAGGTCGCGCACCACGGTGGTATCGCGATCTGCTCTCCGATCGCCCCGTTCGAGGAGACCAGGAACGCGATCCGCACGATGGCTCAGTCTCGGGGCAGCCAGTTCCTCCTGATCCACGTCGCCACGCCCCTCGAGGAGTGCGAGCGTCGCGACCGGAAGGGTCTGTACGCCAAGGCGCGTCGCGGTGAGATCGAAGAGTTCACCGGCATCAGCTCACCCTACGAAGAACCGGCGACGCCAGACCTACGGCTGGACACCACGGGCCGGGATGTCGATCAGCTCGTCGACGAGATCCTCGCAGTCCTGGACCGGTCGTGCTGACCGAGATCCTGACCGCTGACTTCACCGGGGTACTGATCGTCAGCGCGCTAGTGGGCGTCGTGGTGGGACTCACCGGCATGGGCGGCGGCGCCCTGATGACACCCGGGCTCATCTTCCTCGGCATCCCGCCCACCGTTGCGGTGGCCAACGATCTGGTTGCCGCGGTCGCCAACAAGTCCGTCGGAGCGTTCGTGCACTGGCGACGCGGCTCACCGAACCTTCGCCTCGCCGGCTGGCTCATGGCCGGGTCGGTGCCATTCGCACTAGCCGGTGCCTTTCTCATCGAGGCCGTCGGGACCCACACCGAACAGCAGAGTTTCGTCCGGGTCGCCATTGGTGCGGCACTGCTGCTCGCGAGCCTGACGTACGTCGCGCGCGTGCTGCTCCACCTACTCCGCCGCACCGGGGACGGCACGCAGGACCCGCCGGTCCGCCCCCTAGCCACCCTGCTGGTGGGTGCTGTCGGCGGGCTCCTGGTCGGACTCACCAGCGTCGGATCCGGCTCGCTGATCATGGTCGCACTGCTGCTGCTCTACCCGACGCTGCGGGCTAGCAGACTCGTCGGCACGGATCTGGTGCAGGCAATTCCGCTCGTGTTCGCGGCTGCGCTCGGGCACGTCATCGTCAACGGTGTGGACTGGAGCGTCCTCGTACCACTCCTCCTGGGTGGCATGCCTGGAACATACGTCGGAGCAAGGTTGGCGAACCGGGTGCCTCAGAGCATCATCCGCCGTGGGATCGCGATAGTCTTGTCGTTGACCGGACTGACGATGCTCGGGATCCCTCCGGTGGCGGTAGGCCTCATCGGTGCTGCCCTACTCATTCTCGGTCCGGTGGCCTGGGGATTTGTTCGGACCACCTTCGGGCGGACAGCGTTCAACCAGATCACACTCTCGGGGCGCCTCGAGTCCAGTCCCACTGACTCTATGCTGGCGTCCATGTCATCAGCCGATCACGAGTCCGCCCGGCAGTTCGCCGAGGCCGCCGGACGCGCTCTCCTCGCCGTCCGCGCCGATTGTCCACCAGACCTCCCTGCCGCCGCGCTCAAGGACCGCGGCGATGCCGCCGGGCAAGCAGCCCTCTCCGCCCTACTCCGGGAGCACTACCCGGACGACGCAGTGCTCAGTGAAGAGGCACCCGACGACCCAGCTCGCCTAGTGGCCGAGCGCGTCTGGATCATCGATCCGCTAGACGGCACGCGTGAGTTCAGCGAGATCCCGCGCGACGACTGGGCTGTGCATGTTGCGCTCTGGGAACGCGGCGCCCTCGTCGCCGGGGCGGTGGCTCTGCCTGCTCGGGATGAGACCTTCAGCACCAATGGGGCTAGCGCAGGAGTCCCAGAGCGACCGGCAGGCATCCCGCTGCGCCTCGCCGTCAGCCGATCGCGCCCGCCAGCATTCGTCACCGCACTTGCGGAGCATCTGCAGGCGGACCTGGTCCCGATGGGTTCGGCGGGTGTGAAAGCGATGTCCGTCGTCAACGGGACAACAGATGCGTACGTACACGCCGGTGGCCAGTACGAGTGGGATTCGGCGGCGCCGGTAGCGGTGGCGCGCGCCCATGGTTTGCATTGCAGCCGGATCGACGGTAGCCCGCTCGAATACAACCGAGCCAGGCCATGGCTTCCCGATCTGGTGATCTGCCGACCGGAGCTAGCCGATCAGGTGCTCTCCGCACTGCGTCAGGTTGACCTACCAGCAGAGTGAGCGTGGCTCACCCCTCGGCGGTGCCCGTCCCTTCGGATTCGGCGCGCGCCAGGATCGCCCTCGCAGTCTGTAGGAGACATCTGAAGTCATCGCGCAGCCGATAGTTGCGGACATAGTCGACGTTGATCCGGACCTTCTCCGGCCAGATGACTTCGCGGTTGTATCGTTCCGGGTCCTCTACCCCGACGAGGAGCGACTCCTCGTGTCGATACGCCAACGCGGCCGGGCCGGTAATGCCTGGGCGCACCCGCAACATGACGCGGTCACGGCCAGTGAGACGGTCGGCGAAACCGGATACATCCGGTCGGGGCCCGACGATGCTCATGTCGCCGAACAGGACGTTGATGAGCTGGGGGAGCTCATCGATCTTGTAGCGGCGTAGGACCGCGCCGAGTCTCGTAATGCGGGCGTCACCGCCTACTGTCACCGTGGTCGCGCCCTCAGGTGCAGGCCGCATGGTACGGATCTTCAGCAGTGGGAATGGCGTCCCGTGGCGCCCGATTCGACGTTGCACGTAGACACCACATTGACGGGTGTCTACCGTTGCCGCCGCAACTGCCACAGCGATCACGGGAGCTGTCACGGCCAGCCCGACTCCGGCCACGGCTACGTCTGCAGCGCGCTTGATCGCGGCCTGCCACGGTGCGGGACCTGCCTCAGGCATAGCCGAAGTGCGTGAGGGTGTCAGCCGCGAGGGCTTCCAGGCGAGCAACCGCTTCGCCGTCGAAGGAGGCTCTCCCCTTGCCAATACTGCGCGTCGAAATCTGAGACACGTCTGCCTCGTCCGTGAGGTCGGGATGACCGACGAACTCTAGGATGCGTGCGAGCTCCTCACGTGGCTCCCGGACGAACTGTTCGTACTGCACGTGCAGGACTTGGTCCGGGTTGAGTCGCACCAGACCACGCCGGGCTGCATCGACGCACCGTTGCCACTGGATCATCGCCAGCTCATCGAGTTGGTGTCGGGTCTGCAGCACGGCGGCGTCGTCCGGACGGGGCCCCCACCAGGTCGTCACCTTGCGATCGGCACGCGTGGCGCTGCCACGCCGGTCCAGGGTGCGGGTGGCGAAGACTCGCGCGTAGTAGGGAATATCACTGATCGGAACGTACCGCGCCTTACGCGCCGTGTAGGCGAGCTCGAAGGGAGCATGCCATCTGTCCATCGCGGAGGCGGCAGCGTCCAAGCCGTCCCGGTAGATGAAGACGTAGCGGGCATCCGGAAATGACTTAGCGACGTACTCCACTCGGAGCGACGTCGCACAGGTCTTCTCCACTACTGTATGAGCAGCCTGAGCACGTCCGATCTTGGCGAACTCCGCGCGCAGGAATGCGGTGACATCCGGCGTCACGTGTTCCGGGCGCAACTCGTCGGAAGGATAGGCGCGATTGCCGTGCTTCCAGATCAGGTTGATCTCGTCACACGGCCAGGTGCCGAACCCCGGAAGGGCGCTGAGGACGTCGCGCAGCATATTGGTTCCCGATCGCGGCGCACCCACGATGATCACATTTCCCGTCATGCCCTGGTCTTGCTCCCGTTCTCTACGCGATGGAGCAGATCAGCCCACCGCCCCAGCACTACTTCGGTGTCGAACCAGTCTTCTGCTGCCCGCCTCGCCCGCCGGCGCATCACGCCCAACTGTGCATCGTCCCCCGATATCGCCTCGACGACCTCGGCGATGCTCGCCCGATCGCCGGGAGTCACGGTGAACCCAATACGGTGGTCGCGAACTGTGCGTGCGATCTCGCTGTCCTCCTCGGCCACGAGCAAAAGGGGTAGACCCTCCGAAAGGTAGGTCATGGTCTTGCTCGGGTAGGCGTAGCGCACGATGCCGGGTACGAGACTGACCAGGCCAACGTCGGCAGTCTGCATGAGTGCTCGTGCCTGAGCAGGTGTGCCGTACGGACAGAAGGTCACGCGGCGAGCCCTCGCAGACGGATACTCACCCACGAGCCGCTGCAGGTCTGCCTTCGCCTGCCCCTCCCCCATGATCACCAGGTCCACATCCGACTCACTGTCCAGTACTGCAGTGACCACATCATCCAAACCCTGGTAACGGCCAACGTTCCCCGTGAAAACGATTCGTCGATGCGCGCTCCTCGGTGGCGGTCCGATTCGAGCGTCGTCGGCTCCGGAACCGTTTCCGTACTCGGGAAGAGCAAAGTTGTTCAAGATGATGAGCCTGCTGCCGAGCGTCGGATCACGATCAACGAGCGCATCCCGCATGTCCTCAGAGAGCACCACAATTGCTGCCGAGCGTCGACATGTGGCACGGTCGACACGCCGTAGCAAGCGATAGACGAATGGGTTGGCAAACTCGCCGGACAGCGCGCCAATCTCCGGATGGATATCCATGCAGTGGTAGATGAACCGGGCGCCCTTGAACTGTGCAGCCAGGGAGACAACGGCGGCGAGCACAACCGGCGGGGATGTCGAGCACATCACCACATCGCCGCGTCGCGAGCTCATAGCCTTCCCGGCCGCACGCATGACAAACAAGGGAATGTTGAGGAGCTTGCGGACGCGAGAACCGGCCTCCGGCAGCAGTCGCACTCTCTGGACGTCAACGCCATCCAGGCTCTCCCGCCACGGCCTGCGCGGGATTGCCGCCTCTGGCTTGTAGGAGGGCTGCGAGCTCACAACGCGGACTGTCACACCATCGCGTGCCCAGCAAGCGGTGATGGCACGCAACATCGTGGCGTAGGGAGGGGAATCCGGCCAGTAGTACCGGTGGATCGCCAGGACGCGCGAACGGTCGGGGCGGTAGCGGCTCACCGGCCCATGATACCGACCCAACAGGCACCGGAGGCCAGGCGAAAGTGGCTGCTCGACCTCTTCGCTGTGCGAAGATATGACCGGCCGTCTATAGCAAGCTGGGAGAACTCTGTGGAGTTGCGGGACTACCTGTCGATCGTCCGCAAGCGCTGGACCATGATCGTCGCTGTGACCTTGAGCGTGCTCGCGCTGACCGCAGTCGTCACGATTGCGACCACCCCGACGTATACGGCACGCACCAGCCTGTTCTTCGTCGTGGGCGGGAGCGAGTCCACCAGCGAACTCGTGCAGGGGTCCACCTTTGCGCAGAAGCAGGTGGAGTCCTACGCAGAGGTAGCCACCGCGCCGTACGTGCTCGAGCCGGTGATCGACACGCTCGACCTCGACACCAGCGTCAGTGCCCTCGCGCAGCAGATCCGGGTCACAGTGCCGACGAACACGGTGATCATCGAGATCGCGGTCGACCACACGGTGCCGCAGCGCGCCGCGGACATCGCCAACGCGGTCGGCAGCGAGCTGGCCAGCGCAGTATCCGATCTCGCTCCGAGTGCCTCCGACGGCGAGGCGGTGAGCGCCACGACGATCTCCGCCGCCACCGCGCCCGAAAGCCCGTCCTCCCCGAACGTTCCGCGAAACCTCGCGCTCGGGCTGGTGCTCGGGCTGCTCGGCGGCGTCGGGATCGCACTGCTGCTCGAGGTGCTGAACACCAAGGTCCGGACCGAGTCCGATGTCGAGCGCGTCACTGACGCTTCAGTTGTGGCCACCATCGGCTACGACGACGATGCCTCCGCCCACCCGCTCACCGTGCAGGTGGATCCTCGTTCTCCGCGCGCCGAGGCCTATCGGCGGCTACGGACCAACCTGCAGTTCCTCGATCTGGCCGGCGAGTCGCGCAGCATCGTGGTGACGTCCTCGCTCCCTCAGGAAGGCAAGACCACCACCTCCATCAACCTGGCGATCGCGCTCGCCGAGGCCGGGACGCGCGTACTGCTTGTGGACGCCGACCTGCGACGCCCTCAAGTGGCCAAGTACATGCAGCTCGAGGGTCGGGTTGGCCTGACCACCCTGCTGATCGGACGTGCGACCCTCGAAGACGTGGTGCAGCCATGGGGGAACACCAACCTGCACGTGCTGCCCTCGGGGAAGATCCCGCCGAACCCCAGCGAGCTGCTCGGCTCCCGCGCGATGGAGAAGTTCGTCGCGATGGCCGCCGAGCAGTACGACCTCGTGCTTCTCGACACCGCACCCTTGCTTCCGGTGACGGACGGAGCGATCCTCTCCGGCAAGGCCGGTGGCGCGCTGCTGGTGGTCGGTAGCGACATCGTGCACCAGGCCCAGCTCGCCGACTCGATCGAGTCGTTGGAGTCGGTGGAGGCTCGCGTGCTCGGCCTCGTGCTGAACAAGGTGCAGCGCAAGCACGCCGGCAACTACACCAGCTACCACTACCACCCCACCTACAGCTCCCACACCGACGAGGACCAGCGCTCTGCGCGGTCGCGACCTGCCCCGCGCAGGACGAGCGCCCCTCCGAGGGCTGAGGCACCGGTGCATGCGGTCGAGCCGACCGGTGAACCCCAGGCGATCGGTGTGGGCGCCGCACCAGCGGAGACCGCGCCGCCAAGCTACCCGCCACGCCACGCCACACGCGCTGCCCGACGACGCGTGACGAACTAGTCTCTGTCAACACCAGAGGAGGTGGCGCCGTGACGGAGTCAGCGATCTCGCCCTACCGCATACTCACCGTCTGCACCGGGAACGTGTGCCGCTCCCCCGCGGCGGAACGACTACTCGAGCACGCGCTGGGCGCCAGCGTCGCTGTCCGCAGCGCCGGCACCCACGCCCTGACTGGCGACCCGATCCATCCTCCGATGGCCCAGCTCCTGCAGGCTGCCGGAGTCGACGGAAGCGACTTCCAGGCCACCCAGCTCTCCGAGTCCACCGTGCGGCAAGCCGACCTGATCCTCACCCTCGCTCGCGAGCACCGGGCGAGCGTTGTCGACCTGTGGCCCGGCGCGGTACGACGCACGTTCACTCTCACCGAGTTCGCTCGAGCCCTGCAACTGGTAGACCCGGCACAGCTGCCCGCCGGCGGTACTGCCGCCGAACGGTTGATGGCGGCGACGCCACAGGCCGCCGTGCTCCGAGGACAGATCGTGCCCAGCACACCCGCCGATGACGACGTGATCGACCCGTACCGACGCGCGCCCGAGGTCTATCGGGAGTCGTTCAGCGCCATCCGGCATGCGGTCACCGCGATCGCTGACGTCGCCAACGGTCGATAAGGAAGTACGTGAAGGCCACGGCCACCGCCCGGTCCCGCTCGAAGCTGGCACTGTTCATCGCGCTCGGGCTCATTGCAGCGCTCGCCATCGGCGTGGTGGCGGCGTTCTTCGTTGTCCAGCACCGGCTGGACAGCGCCCTGGAACGCTTCGACGACCCGTTCGCGGACCTTGGCACGGACCGTCCCACGGTGCCGGCACCCACAGATGGCGAGACCGAGTCCGAGAGCGCGAACCCGGTGAACATCCTGATGCTCGGCTCGGACAGCCGGATCTCCGCCGGTGACCCCTCGCAGTGGCAGGCCGGCGCACAGCGCACCGACGCCATCATGATCGCCTCGATCAGTGGCGACCGGCAGTCGGTCACCGTCATGTCCATCCCTCGCGACTCGTGGGTGCCGATCCCCGGCCACGGGGACAACAAGATCAACGCTGCCTACTCCTTCGGCGGACCCACGCTGATGATCCGGACCGTGGAGGACCTCACCGGCATCCGCATCGACCACATGGTCGTCACCGACTTCGAGTCGTTCCAGGACATCACCGACGAACTCGGTGGCGTGGAGATCACCCTCACCCAGCCGCTGCGGGTCGACGGGCAGACCATCTCCGCCGGCACCCACACGCTGAACGGAGAACAAGCCCTCGCCTACACCCGGCAGCGGCACGGACTCTCCGGCGGTGACTTCTCCCGGATGCAGCGCCAGCAGAACTGGATGCGGGCGATGCTCGCCTCCGCATTCGACCGGGACGTGCTGACCGACCCGGTCGCGCTGACCAGCCTGCTCACCGTCGTCGCCGAGAACGTCTCCGTGGACGAAGGCTTCAGCATCGGCGAGATGCGCAACCTGGCGCTGTCCATGCGGGACGTGCGGCCCCGGAACGTCACCTTCATCAGCGCGCCGGTGCTCGGCACCGGGTGGAGCCCGGACGGGCGCCAGTCCATCGTCAATCTGGATCCGGACGAGATGGACGCCCTCTGCCAGGCGTTCGCTGAGGACCGCGTGCCGGACTACCTCGAGGACCACCCGGACATCGTCCGGCTCGGCTCGTCCGTGGAGTGACGCCGGGCCGTCACCAGCTCTCGGCGCCGTCGGTGGAGACCCGCACTTCGTCCCCGGCCCACAGCCAGGCGGTGGCGCCGTTGAGCGCGACGGCAACACTGCCCGCCTCCGGTTCGCTCACCTCGACGCAGGCTGTGGGCGACTCGCTCGCGCCGCTGCCGGATGCTCCCACAAGACGTACCGCGACCCCCTCACAGTCGGACTCGAGCGAGGCGAGCAGGTAGGACTGCACCTCGGAGCCGGCGTCGAGCTGTGGTGCGATGGCCACGGCGCCTTCGGCGGTGCCCACTGAGGACCAGGAGTACCCGGCATCGGTCGTCGCCTGCAGGTCGCCGTCCGTGCAGAGCACCATACCCACCGTGTTGCTGAGGCCGGCGAAGTCCACGAGGTCCGCCTCGCACGGGACCGCCTCGCCGCCAGGGCCGTGCATCGTGTTCCGGTCCGAGGGCTCCACGTACCAGGAGCCGCCGAGCTCGTCATCGGCGTTCTGCCACACCTCCCCCGCCGAACCGGTGATCTGGAAGCTGGCGGTGCAGTCCTCACCGCCACCGATGGCGAACATCGTCTCGGAGTCGAGCGCCTTGAGCCGCACGATCGGCGCCAGGCCGGGGTCCACCGTGTCCCAGGACTCGCCACCGTCACCGGTCACCTCCAGCGTGCCGGCCTCGTCACATGACCCCACGGTGGCGCGCCAGGCGCGGTTCTCTGAGGCTGCGGTGATCAGGCGGGTGGTCGGAACCGGCTGCGGAGGCTCCTCCGGTTCCTCGGTCGGCTCCTCGGTCGGTTCCTCCGTCGGTTCCGGAGTGGGCGACTCGGTCTCGGTAGGCTCCGCCGAGGGCTCCTCAGATGCGGTCGGGGAGTTGGTCGGTGGCGGCGTGTACGGGGTTCCGCTGCTGCTGGGCGGAGTCACCGGCCGCAGCGCCAGCACCACCAGGACCACCGTCACCAGACCCAGCAGGCCGAGTCCGATGACCGAGTACCGGTTGTCCTTGAACCAATGCATAGCAACCGATCCTATCCAGGTCGGGAGCACGTCCCGCGCCCCGTCCATCGGGAACTACAAGTGCGCACGGAGACTCGGTGTGAATGCGCGCGGCGAGGCTGGTCCAGCACCTCGCGTCGCCAGTCGTCGTGGGCAACCAATGAACATCAGGCGCCACCTGGAGGAGCCCAGCACGAGCAGCAGTGCGGAGGAGTCGTGCAGCGGCTGAGGAGATGCTGTGCGCCCAGGGCAAAGCCAGCATCAGAACGCCACGAGCCGGGATCTGGCGCGAGTACCGTTCGATCATGAGCGCGGAGGCGACGAGGTCCCGGGCGGTCTGGGCACTGCTCATCTCGCTGTCGCTGCTGGCCGTGCTCGTGGTGGCCGGGGTCGCCGGGCTGCTAGCCCTGCAGCATCGGCTGGATTCTGCGATCGAGCGCTTCGATGATCCGTTCGTGGCGCTCGGCACTGACCGTCCAACCGTCCCGGCACGCACCGACCAGTCCGAACCGACCGGCCCACCGGTGAATATCCTGGTGCTGGGCTCGGACAGCCGGATCTCCGCCGGTGACCCCTCGGAGTGGGAGTACGGCGCGCAACGCACCGACGCGATCATGATCGCTTCCATCAGCGGGGACCGGCAGTCGGTGACGGTGATGTCCATACCGCGCGACTCGTGGGTGCCGATCCCCGGATACGGGGACAACAAGATCAACGCTGCCTACTCCTTCGGCGGGCCGACGCTGCTGATCCAGACGGTGGAGAACCTCACTGGTATCCGGATCGACCACATGGTGCTCGCCGACTTCGACTCGTTCAAGCACATCACCGACGAGCTCGGTGGCGTGGAGATCACGCTGACCCGGCCGCTGCATACTTACGAGGGCGCAACGATCGAGACCGGTACGCACGTGCTTACCGGGGAGGAGGCCCTCGCCTACACCCGGCAGCGGCACGGTCTCTCCGGTGGCGACTTCTCCCGGATCCAACGCCAGCAGAACTGGATGCGCGCCATGCTCTCGGCGGCTGTGCATCGCGGTACGCTCACCCGGCCCGTCGAGCTCAACAACCTGCTCACCGTCGTGGCCGAGAACGTGTCCGCCGACGAGGGCTTCAGCATCGGCGAGATGCGCAACCTCGCCTTCTCCCTGCGGGACATGCCGCTCAACGGGATGCAGTTCATCACCGCCCCGGT
>CAZMDO010000055.1:0-2145 GCA_964564445.1 uncultured Ruaniaceae bacterium
ACGTCCACCACGTCGGTGAACTCCTCGTCGGTCATCCGCATCAGCAGCGTGTCCTGGGTGATGCCGGCGTTGGCGACCAGCACCTCGGTGGGGCCCTGGTGGGCCTCGATGGCGGTAAACGCTGCGTCCACGGAGGCACTGTCCCGCATGTCCCCGGTGACGGCGAACACCCCCTCGGGTGCGTCACCGCTGCGGGAGATCCCGGCCACCCGGTAGCCCTCGCGGAGCAGGCGCTGGGCGATCGCCGATCCGATGCCACGGTTCGCCCCGGTCACCACGGCGGTACGGGGGGCGGCGTCCTGGGTCACTGGTGCTCCGTTCGACGTGCTCACTTCTCGCTGCTCGGACACGCTAGCGTGAAATGCCCGCCCGGCGGGCGATCTGCCACGCCGTGGACCGCTCTGGCCGGTGCTGGCCGCGGGCGCGCGCCCGCGGCCGGACGGCGTAGTCTGGAGATGTGCCTGAGGTTCATGCGATCACCACTGCCGGGCGCCCGCACAGCGAGCAGACCCGGGAGAAGATCAGGCGCTACCTGATCACCATGGGCATCCGCACCGTCTGCTTCATCGCGGCCATCATCGTGGACGGCTGGATCCGGTGGGTGTGCGTGGCGCTGGCCGCGGTGCTGCCGCTGATCGCCGTGCTGTTCGCGAACGCCGGTGGGGACACCCGCCGCAGCACTGCCACCATGGTGAACGCCGACGGCCTGCCCGCGGCGGACCAGCCGAGCAGCGACACCCCAGGAGCAGACCGATGAGCGATCTGATGTGCAGCGCCAAGGGGTGCCGCGAGGTGGCGGCGTGGGCGTTGCGGTGGAACAACCCGAAGCTGCACGACGCCGACCGGCGCAAGACGTGGCTGGCCTGCGAGGCGCACCGGGTGCACCTGGAGAACTTCCTGTCCGCACGGTCGTTCCTGCGGGAGACGGTCAGCGTGGCAGACCTTCCCGATGACACATGAGGGGCCGGTACGCCTTCCTGCGCAGCAGGCGGTGGCTGGGCATCGCGGCGCTCGCGCTGACGATCAGCCTGGCGTGCGTGCTGCTCGGCCGCTGGCAGCTGAGCCGGTACGAGCACAAGGCCGACCAGGCCGCGCTGGTCACCGCGAACTATGACGCACCCCCGGCGGCGCTGACCGAGCTGCTGCCGACGCCGCAGACCCCGTTGGCGCACGCCGACACCTGGCGGCCGGTGCAGCTGCACGGGCAGTACCTGACCCCCTCGCTGATCCTTCCGCAGCGCCCGATCGAGGGAGCGGCCGCCGACCACGTGGTCGCGGTGTTCGCCGCGGACACCGACGAGGGCACCTGGCTGCTGGTGGTGGACCGCGGCTGGTACCCGACGAACGCGTTCGCCGACAACACCGCCCAGGCCGATCTGCCCACCGGTGAGGTGACGCTGACCGCACGGCTGCGGGCGGCCGAGCCCGCCAGCGACCGGGACCTGGGTCCAGGCCTGCTGCACCGGCTGCACCCGGAGCAGGTGCTGACGCGGCTGCAGGCGATCAGCCCGCAGCCGGGGGCCGCTGCCGGGGTGGACCTGGCGCAGGCAGAGCTGGTCACCGGCGCCTACGGCACGCTGGCCGCCGAAGACCCCACGGTCGCCACCCCGCCCACGCCGCTACCGCGCCCCTCCACCGACCTGGGCAACCACCTGTCCTACACCTTCCAGTGGTGGGTGTTCGGCATCGGCGCCTGGGTGGGGTACGTGGTGCTGGCCCGGCGGGAGGCGGAGGCGCAGGAGACCGCCGCGGCGCTCGCCGCCCGGGCGGGGGCGGACCCGGGTCCGCCCAGCGCGCCGGGGCCGGCCCGGCCGGCGCAGGTGGCCCGCCCGCGGCGCCGGTTCACGTTCGCCGACGACGCCGAGGAGGATGCGCTCATCGACGCCCAGCTCGGCGAGCAGCAGGCCGCTCAGGCCAGGGACACCAGCTCCAGGTAGGACTCGCTCCACAGGTCCTCGTCCCCGTCCGGGAGCAGCAGCACCCGCTCCGGGTCCAGCGCGGCCACCGCACCCTCGTCGTGGGTGACCAGCACCACGGCCCCGGTGAAGGACCGCAGCGCGGCGAGGATCTCCTCCCGGCTGGCCGGGTCCAGGTTGTTCGTCGGCTCGTCCAGCAGCAGCACGTTCGCCGCGGAGACCACCAGCA
>CAZMDO010000055.1:2245-12574 GCA_964564445.1 uncultured Ruaniaceae bacterium
AGGTTGTTCGTCGGCTCGTCCAGCAGCAGCACGTTCGCCGCGGAGACCACCAGCAGGGCGAGCGCGAGCCGGGTCTTCTCGCCACCGGAGAGCACCCCGGCCGGCTTGTCCGCGTCGTCCCCGGAGAACAGGAACGAGCCGAGCACGCTGCGCACCTGGGTGTCGGTCAGGTCCGGGGCGGCGCTGCGCAGGTTCTCCACCACGGTGCGGGAGACCTCCAGGGTCTCGTGCTCCTGCGCGTAGTAGCCGACCTTCAGTCCGTGCCCGGGAAGCACCTCGCCGGTGTCGCTGGGCTCGATACCGGCCAGCAGCCGCAGCAACGTGGTCTTCCCGGCGCCGTTCAGCCCGAGCACCACCACCTTGCTGCCCCGGTCGATCGCCAGGTCGACGTCGGTGAACACCTCCTGGGACCCGTAGGACTTGCTCAGCCCCTCGGCGCGCAGCGGGGTACGCCCGCAGGGCGCCGGGTCCGGGAAGCGCAGCTTGGCGACCTTGTCCGCGGCGCGCACCTCCTCCAGGCCGGAGAGCATCCGTTCGGCCCGGCGCGCCATGTTCTGCGCTGCCACCGCCTTGGTGGCCTTGGCGCGCATCTTGTCCGCCTGGGCCAGCAACGCTGCGGCCTTCTTCTCCGCGTTCGCCCGCTCCCGGCGGCGGCGCCGCTCGTCGGTCTCCCGCTGGCCGAGGTAGGCGTCCCAGCCGAGGTTGTACACGTCCAGGGCAGCCCGGTTGGCGTCCAGGTGGAACACCTTGTTCACCGTCGCTCGGAGCAGGCCGGTGTCGTGGCTGATCACGATGAACCCGCCCGGGTAGGCGGCGAGGAACTCCCGCAGCCAGGCGATCGAGTCGGCGTCCAGGTGGTTGGTCGGCTCGTCCAGCAGCAGCGTCTGGGAGTCGGAGAACAGGATCCGGGCCAGCTCCACCCGGCGGCGCTGCCCGCCGGAGAGGGTGCGCAGCGGCTGGCCGAGCACCCGGGTGGGCAGGCCGAGGTTGGAGGTGATCCGGGCCGCCTCGCTCTCCGCGGCCCACCCGCCCTGGGCGGTGAACTCGGCGTCCAGACGGGTGTAGCGGACCATCGCCTTCTCCCGCACCACCTCGTCCTCGCTGGCCATGTCCGCCTCGGCGCGGCGGATGCGGCGCACCACCTCGTGCAGGTTGCGGGCGGAGAGCACCCGGTCCTGGGCGAGCTGGTCCAGGTCGCCGGTGCGCGGGTCCTGCGGCAGGTAGCCGACGGTGCCGTTGCTGGTGATCGTGCCGCCGGTGGGCTGACCCTCCCCGGCGAGGATGCGGGTGAGGGTGGTCTTGCCGGCACCGTTGCGCCCGACCAGACCGATCCGGTCGCCGGCGTCGATGCGGAAGGAGGCCCCGGAGAGGAGCTGACGAGCCCCGATGCGGAGCTCCACGTCCTGCGCACTGATCACTGGTCGCACTCTACCGGCGCGCCGGCGCCGGACCCCACCGGATATCGGTCGGCGACCGGTGAGGTTGCGCACCCCGCGATACTGGTGTCCATGACGATCAGCTACCGCCCGTGGCGGGAGGGGGACGACGTCGCCGCCCGCGCGGCCCTCGGCGAGGTGGACACCCCCCAGTCGGCCGTGGACCGCCCGTTGCTCGGCCCGGACGCCCCGGACCCGTGGCGGCGCACCCTGGTGGCCACCGACGGTGGGCAGGTGGTGGCCGCGGCCGCGGTCAGCGAGGCGCGCCTGCACCCCACCCGGCTCTGGCTGTACGCGGAGGTGGCGCCCACCCACCGGCGCCAGGGGATCGGTACGGAGCTGGTGCGGCGGCTACGCCAGGAGGCTGCGCCGTCGGGAGTGGCGGCGCTGCGCTCCCGGTACACCAGCGCGAACCACGCCGCCGCCGGTTTCACCGCCGCCCTCGGGATGCACGCGATCCAGCGGAGCCGGATGGTGCGCCTGGGCGCCGGGGTGCTGCCGGAGCCGATGTTCGGTCCGGCCGGGCCGGTGCTGGAGGACCTGGCCACCGGCAGCGTGGAGCTGACCAGGCTGGTCGCCGACTACTACGACCGGGTGCACGAGTCCTGGGACCCCTCCGAGATGACCCTGGGCCGGGCGCAGGACCTGCTGCTCGCCCCGCAGACCGGTGCGCACGGCGCGGTGGTGCTGCGCGACCGGGCCGGTGCGCTGGGCGGGGCGGTGCTGGCGTTCGCGATCTCCTACCCGGCAGCGCCGGCGGAGGGCTCGGCCACCGAGGCGGCGGCCCCGCGCCAGGACACCGAGCTGCTGGTCGGCTACGACACCGAGCTGCCACCGGCCCGGGCCCGGGCGGCACTGCGCCAGCTGCTGGCGATGGTGGCGGCCCGCTACCCGGTGCAGGTGGAGGTGGACGACGCGATGGCCCCGCTGGCCGAGGTCGTCGACGCGCTGGTCGGTGCGGGCTCCGCCGAGGTGGTCACCGAGACCACGCTGGTGGCTCTGGACGAGGTGCCCTGACCCACCGGTCGGCGGGGCCGGTCGCTGCCCCCGGCACCGCTCAGACGTTGAAGCCGAGCGCCCGCAGCTGCTCGCGGCCGTCCTCGGTGATCTTCTCCGGGCCCCACGGCGGCATCCACACCCAGTTGATCCGCAGACCGGCGGTGATGCCCTCGACCGCCTGGGTGGCCTGGTCCTCGATCATGTCGGTGAGCGGGCACGCGGCCGAGGTGAGGGTCATGTCGACCACGGCGGTGTTGGTCTGGTCGATGGTCACGCCGTAGACCAGGCCGAGGTCGACCACGTTGATGCCCAGCTCCGGGTCGATCACGTCCCGCAGGGCCTCTTCCACGTCCGCGGCGGTGGGCACCGCGCTCAGGTCGTTGGTGGTGTCAGTCATCGTTGTTCATCCCGTCCTTCTCCTCGGCGGCCGGCGCCTGGGTCAGTGCGTGCGCGAGCGCGTCCCGGAAGGCCATCCAGCCGAGCAGGGCGCACTTGATCCGGGCCGGGTACTGCGCCACACCGGTGAAGGCGGCCGCATCTCCCAGCATCTCATCCTTGCCCTGCGGCAGCGAGCGGCCGCGACCGTTCATCAGCTCCCGGAAGGTCTCGGCGAGCTCGTCGGCGCGGGCCACACCCACCCCGCGGACCAGGTCGGTGAGCACCGAGGCGGACGCCTGGGAGATGGAGCAGCCCATCCCCTCCCAGCTGACCGCCGCGATCACCGGGGCGGGACCGGAGGTGTCCAGGTGCACCCGCAGCCGGATCTCGTCCCCGCAGGTGGGGTTGACCTGGAAGGACTCCCCCGCCGGGTGGGCGAGCAGGCCGTAGCCGTGCCGCTCGCGGGCGTGGTCGAGGATCACCTGCTGGTACAGCTGGGTCATCGCATCGCTCATCAGGGCCTCCCGAAGAACTCTCGGACCCGGGCCAGGTGGTCGGCGAAGTGGTCGATCTCCGCCAGCGTGGTGTGCACCCCGACCGAGGCGCGCGCCGAGGACTGGGCGCCCAGGCGCCGGTGCAGCGGCTGGGCGCAGTGGTGCCCGACCCGGATCGCGATCCCGGCGGCGTCCAGGAGCTGACCGACGTCGTGCGGGTGCACCCCCTCGAGGACGAACGCGACCACGCCGATGCGCATCGAGGCGCTGCTCGGGCCGAGGATCCGCACCCCCTCCACAGCGCGCACCCGGTGCACCAGGTGCGCGGTCAGCTCGGCCTCGTGGGCGGCCAGCGCCTCCATGCCCAGCTCGGCCAGGTAGTCGGCGGCGGCGTGCCAGCCCACGGTCTGGGCGACCATCTGGGTGCCGGCCTCGAACCGCGCCGGCGGCGGGGCGTAGGTGGTCGAGGTCATCGTGACCACCTCCACCATCGAGCCGCCGGTGAGCACCGGGGGCATCGCCTCGAGCAGCTCGCGCCGCCCGTACAGGGCGCCGATCCCGGTGGGTCCGAGCATCTTGTGCCCGGAGAAGGCGGCGAAGTCCACGTCCAGCGCCTTGAGGTCCACCGGCAGGTGCGGCACGCTCTGGCAGGCGTCCAGCAGCACCAGGGCGCCGGCGGCGCGGGCGGCGGCGACCACCTCGGCCACCGGGGAGATGGCACCGGTCACGTTCGAGACGTGGGTGAGGGCCACCAGCTTGGTGCGCTCGGTGATCACGCCCAGGCTGGCCAGGTCGATGCGGCCTTCGTCGGTGACGGTGAGGTAGCGCAGCGCGGCGCCGGTGCGGGCGCACAGCTCCTGCCAGGGCACCAGGTTCGCGTGGTGCTCGGCCTCGGTGACCACGATCTCGTCGCCCGGGCCCACCGCGAGCGGCGCCGAGGCGGGCGCACCCCGCCCGGCGGCGGCGTTGGACATGGCGTAGGCGACCAGGTTGATCGCCTCGGTGGCGTTCTTGGTCCAGACCAGCTCGTCCGCGCCGACCCCCACGAACGCGGCCACGCTCGCCCGGGCCTGCTCGTAGGCGGTGGTCGCCTCCTCGGCCAGGGCGTGGGCACCACGGTGCACGGCGGCGTTACGGCGCAGGTAGAAGTCCTGCTCCGCATCGATCACGCACTCGGGCTTCTGGCTGGTCGCCGCGGAGTCCAGGTAGACCAGCTGCTGGCCGTCCCGGACGGTGCGCTCGAGCAGCGGGAAGTCCGCCCTGACGGCGGCCAGCTCGGCCGCCGTCAGGGTGGGGTGCTCCGCGGTGGTGGACATGCTCAGGCCGGGGTGAGGAACCGGTCGTAGCCCTCGGCCTCGAGCCGTTCGGCCAGCTCGGGGCCGCCCTGCTCGGCCACCCGTCCGTTCACGAACACGTGCACGAAGTCGGGGGTGATGTACTGCAGGATCCGGGTGTAGTGGGTGATCAGCATGATGCCCACGTCGGTCTTGTCCTTGACCCGGTTCACGCCCTCGGCGACCACGCGCAGCGCGTCCACGTCCAGACCGGAGTCGGTCTCGTCCAGGACGGCGAACTTCGGCTTGAGCAGCTCGAGCTGGAGGATCTCGTGGCGCTTCTTCTCCCCACCGGAGAAGCCCTCGTTCACGTTCCGCTCGGCGAACACCGGGTCCATCCGCAGGTCCTTCATCGTGGTGCGCACGTCCGAGACCCACTGCCGCAGCGCGGGGGCCTTGCCGTCGATCGCGGTCTTGGCGGTGCGCAGGAAGTTCGAGACGGTCACGCCCGGCACCTCCACCGGGTACTGCATCGCCAGGAACAGGCCGGCGCGGGCGCGCTCGTCCACGCTCATCTCCAGCACGTCCTCCCCGTCCAGGAGCACCTGGCCGCCGGTGACCTCGTACTTCGGGTGGCCGGCGATGGAGTAGGCCAGCGTGGACTTGCCGGAGCCGTTCGGGCCCATGATGGCGTGCGTCTCGCCGCTGTTGATGGTCAGGTCCACACCGCGCAGGATGGGCTTGGCGCCCTCGGCGGTGGTGACGCTGACGTGCAGGTCGCGGATCTCAAGGCTGGACATTCGTTCTCTTTCCTCGTCTGTGGGTCAGTCTGTGGCGGCGGTCGTGGCCCTCGCGTCCACGTCCACCAGGATCTTGTCGCCGTCGTAGGTCAGCGGGTAGACCGCGACCGGACGGGTGGCGGGCAGGGACAGGGGCTGGCCGCTGTTGAGGTCGAACACGCTGCCGTGCAACCAGCACTCCACCGTGTTCCCCTCCACCTCGCCCTCGGAGAGGGAGACCTGCCCGTGCGTGCAGATGTCGTTGATGGCGTGGTACTCACCATCTTCTGCGCGCACCAGCGCCACCTCCACCAGGGAGCCGTCCGCGGCGTCGAGCTCGAGCCGCATCGCCTCCCCGGGCTCCAGGTCGTCGCGGGAGGCGACCAGCTGTGCGGTCACTTCAGCTCACCGGGCTCCGCGGCCTCGATCGCCTCGATCACGGCCTGCTCGTCCTCGTTCTCGTCGTAGGCGCCGGTGAGGTGCCCGAGCACGGTGTCCAGCTCGGCGTCGATCGCGGCCAGCAGCCGCTCCTCCACCGAGGCCACACCGATCTTGGTGATCATCTCGGCGAAGAAGCCGCGCACCACCAGACGCCGGGCGGCCGCCTCCGGGATGCCGCGCGAGCGCAGGTAGAACAGCTGCTCGTCGTCGAACCGGCCGGTGGCCGAGGCGTGCCCGGCCCCCTCGATCTCACCGGTCTCGATCTCCAGGTTCGGCACCGAGTCGGCGCGGGCGCCGTCGGTGAGCACGAGGTTGCGGTTCAGCTCGTAGGTGTCGGTGCCCTCGGCCTCCTTGCGGATCAGCACGTCGCCGATCCACACGATGTGCGCGTCGTCGCCCTGCAGGGCGCCCTTGTAGGTCACCCGGGAGATGCAGCTGGGCACCGCGTGGTCCACGAACAGCCGGTGCTCCTGGTGCTGGCCCGCGTCGGCGAAGTACAGCCCGTCCATCTCCACGTCCCCACCGATACCGGTGAACGCGGCCTCCGGGGTGAGCCGGACGACGTCGCCCCCGAGGGTGACGACCACGTGCCGCAGGGTCGCGTCCCGGCCGATGCTGGCGCGGTGGCTGGCGGCGTGCACGGCGCCGGCGTCCCAGTCCTGCACGGAGACGACCCGCAGGTGCGCCCCGTCGCCGACGTGGATCTCCACGGTCTGGGTGAGTGCCGCCTGGCCACGGTGGTCGAGCACCACGACCGCCTCGGACTGCTCCTCGGCGATGATGCTCACGTGCTGGGCGGCCGGGGTGGAGTCGGTGCCGGTGATGGTCACCAGCGTCTCCTTGCTGGCCACGTGCTGCCGCGGGATGGTCACCACGAGCGCCTCGTCGAAGGACTCCCAGGCGATCGCGGCGAGCCGGTCGCCGGGCGCACCGGCGGTGCCGAGGCGCTCGTCCGCACGGCCCACGTGCTCGATCCGGACCTGCTCGTCGGCCTCCACCTGCACCTGCGGTGCCGCACCGGTGAGCACCCCGGCCATCAGCGGGGCGAGCCGGTTCATCGGGGAGAACCGCCACTCCTCCTCACGACCGGTCGGCGGCGCGAAGTCCGCCAGTGCGAACGAGGTGGCGCGGTCCCCGCGGGAGGACTCCGGCACCACGCCGTGGCTGTGCGCGCCGTCGGCGGACGCCCGGGAGTGGTCGGTGCTCAGTGAGGTGTTCTCAGTTGTGGTGGTCGACATCAGCCGACGGCCCCTTCCATCTGCAGTTCGATGAGCCGGTTCAGCTCAAGTGCGTATTCCATCGGCAGCTCACGTGCGATCGGCTCCACGAAGCCGCGCACGATCATCGCCATCGCCTCGGTCTCCTCCAGACCGCGGGACATCAGGTAGAAGAGCTGGTCCTCGCTCACCTTGGAGACGGTGGCCTCGTGGCCCATCTCCACGTCGTCCTCGCGGACGTCGACGTACGGGTAGGTGTCCGACCGGGAGATCTGGTCCACCAGCAGCGCGTCGCAGAGCACGTTGGACTTGGAGTGCGCGGCGCCGTCGAGCACCTGCACCAGCCCGCGGTAGGAGGACCGTCCGCCGCCGCGTGCCACCGACTTGGACACGATCGAGGAGGAGGTGTGCGGGGCCATGTGCACCATCTTGGAGCCGGTGTCCTGGTGCTGGTCGGCGCCGGCGAAGGCGATGGAGAGGGTCTCGCCGCGGGCGTGCTCGCCCATCAGGTAGACCGCCGGGTACTTCATCGTCACCTTGGAGCCGATGTTCCCGTCGATCCACTCCATGGTCCCGCCCTCGGCCACGGTGGCCCGCTTGGTCACCAGGTTGTAGACGTTGTTGGACCAGTTCTGGATGGTGGTGTAGCGCACCCGGGCGTCCTTCTTCACCACGATCTCCACGACCGCCGAGTGCAGCGAGTCGGAGGAGTAGATCGGGGCGGTGCAGCCCTCCACGTAGTGCACGTAGGAGCCTTCGTCGGCGATGATCAGCGTCCGCTCGAACTGGCCCATGTTCTCGGTGTTGATCCGGAAGTAGGCCTGCAGCGGGATCTCCACGTGCACACCCGGCGGCACGTACACGAACGAGCCACCGGACCACACGGCGGTGTTCAGCGAGGCGAACTTGTTGTCCCCGGCCGGGATCACCGTGCCGAAGTACTCCTCGAAGAACTCCGGGTGCTCCCGCAGCGCGGTGTCGGTGTCCAGGAACAGCACACCCTGGCGCTCGAGCTCGTCGTTGATCTGGTGGTAGACCACCTCGGACTCGTACTGGGCGGCCACACCGGCGACCAGGCGCTGCTTCTCCGCCTCCGGGATGCCGAGCCGGTCGTAGGTGGTCTTGATCTCCTCGGGCAGGTCCTCCCAGCTGTTCGCCTGCTTCTCCGTGGAGCGCACGAAGTACTTGATGTTGTCGAAGTCGATGCCCGTCAGGTCGGCGCCCCAGTGCGGCATCGGCTTCTTCTCGAACAACCGCAGCGCCTTCAGGCGGTTCTTGCGCATCCACTCGGACTCGTCCTTCAGGTCCGAGATGTTGTTCACCACGTCCGCGGACAGTCCGCGCTGGGCGTTGGCGCCCGCGTCGTCCGCGTCGTGCCAGCCGTAGCCGTAGTTGCCGATCGAGTCGATCGTCTGCTGCTGCTCCTGGAGAACCTGTTCCTTGCTGGTGGTCGGTGTCGTCATTGGTTCGTACTCATTCCTTTCCCCGGGTGGGGATCGTCACCGGGATGTGGGTGGTGCAGACGTGCTCGCCACCGGCGAGGGTGGCCAGACGTTGGACGTGCACGCCGAGCAGGTCGGCGAAGGCGCGGGTCTCTGCCTCGCAGAGCTGGGGGAACTGCGCGGCGATCTGCTGGACGGGGCAGTGCCCCTGGCAGAGCTGGACGGCGAAGCCCCCCAGCGGCCTGGAGCTTGCAGCGTAGCCGTCCTCGCTGAGCGCGTCGGACAGCGCGGCGGCCCGCGCGTGCAGGTCCTCGCCCGCGGCATCGACGCGGGCGGCGTAGCGGCGCCTCATCTCCGCGGCCCGCTCCTCGGCGAAGGCCTCCACCGCTTCCGGCCCGACCTGCTCGCCCAGCCGGGTGAGTGCTCGCACCGCCATCTCGGCGTAGGCGGCGCCGGCCTGCGGGTGGGCGGCCAGGGTCGCGATGTACCGCTTGGCGGGCCGGCCCCGCCCGCGCGGCAGCGCGGTGGACTCCTCCCGCACGGTCACCTGTCCGTCGCGTTCCAGCACCGCGAGGTGCCGGCGGATCGCTGCGGACGTCAGATCCAGCTCGTTCGCCAGCTCCGCGGCGGTCACCGGGCCGAGCTCGATGATCAGGCTGCGCACGCGCTCACGGGTGGTGGCTTCGGCGTCATCGACCGGTAGCGACGTCACGCTCTCACCTCCTCAGCACGTGGCCGCAGCACGAGCGGCCAGGAATTACTCAACATTCTCGTTACCCAAATGAGGATCTGCAAGCAAGGTGAGCCTTAGAAGTGACAAACCTCTCATCGGCCCGCCCCCGGCGTGTCCTGCCCGGCGAGCTGACGCCGTCGACCTGCTGAGCCTGTGGTCGCATACCCTTTCAGCCGTGACCTTCTGCGTGGAGCTGACCGGCGTGCACAAGGCCTTCGGGGCCACCCGCGCCCTCGACGGGCTGTCGCTGACCGCTGAGCAGGGCCGGATCACCGCCGTGCTCGGGCCCAACGGCGCGGGCAAGTCCACCGCGATGGCGATCTGCGAGGGGCTCGACCGTGCCGACGCCGGCCAGGTGCGGGTGCTCGGGCTGGACCCGGCCACCGCGGCCGCGCAGCTGCGCCCCCGGGTCGGGGTGATGATCCAGGACGGCGGGCTGCCGGTGATGGCCCGCTCCGAGGAGCTGCTCCGGCACGTGTCCCGGATGTACGCCCGCCCGCGGGACGTCGACGAGCTGGTGGACACCCTCGGCCTGGCACCGTTCGCGCGCACCTCGGTGCGGCGCCTCTCCGGCGGCCAGCGGCAACGGCTCGCACTGGCCATCGCGCTGGTGGGGCGGCCCGACCTGGTGTTCCTGGACGAGCCGAGCGCCGGCCTGGACCCGCAGGCGCGGCTGGCGGTGTGGGCGATGGTGGAACGGTTGCGCGCGGACGGGGTGAGCGTGCTGCTGACCACCCACCTGATGGACGAGGCAGCCCACCTGGCCGACCACGTGGTGATCATCGACCATGGCCGGGTGATCGCCCAGGGCAGCGTCGCCGCCCTGGTCGCCGACGGCGTCGCTCGCCCGGGCCAGGCCCCGCACCGGGGCCAGCGGGCCCCCGCCGACGGCGTCGCTCCCCCCGGCCAGGCCCCGCACCGGGGCCAGGGGGACCCCGGGGGCGCCCCGGCGACCATGCACCTGACCGGCACGTTCACGCCCGAGGCGATCTCCGCCGTCGAGCAGGTGGCCCGCACCCACCAGCTCCAGGTGCGCACCGACCCGCCCGAGCACCCCGGCTCCCCCGGGAGGGCGCGCACCCTGGAGGACGTGTTCCTCGAGCTGACCGGACGGAGCCTGCGATGACCGACCACGC
>CAZMDO010000056.1:0-12203 GCA_964564445.1 uncultured Ruaniaceae bacterium
GACCACGAGCTCACCGTGACCTACCAGACCTTCCGACCGGGACAGGAGCCGTAAGTCATGAGCACCCGATTCCTGCGCCCCACCCGCACCGGGGCAGCGGCGGCGGTCCTGGCCGCTGGCCTGACCGGCCTGCTCGCCGGTCCGGCCGCCGCCACCCCCACCGACCCGGCGCCCGGCGACTACGCCGAGACGATCGAGCTCTCCTGGGACGGCAGCAGCTACGTCGCCACCACCACCGAGAGCTTCCTCGGCACCCCCGTCGCCGTGCCCGGTGACAGCGCCACCCGCACCCTGCTGGTCCGCAACGACGGCCCCACGGACGCCACGCTGCGCGCGACCATCATCGACGTGCAGCTGCTCGATCCGGGCGCCCCGGACGTCCGGCACAACCCCGCCCCCGTGGCCGCGGACGCCTCCGGGCTCTACGCCGTGGCCGATGACCAGGGGAGCTTCTACGACGACCTGCAGGTCGGCTGGGACGCCGGGCAGGCGTCGATGAGCCAGCTCGCGGACAACGGCCAGACCCAGATCCTGCAGGTCCCGCTGGCCAGCGGTGAGGCGGTGCCGATCACCATCGACTACGTCTTCCCGGTCGCGGCCACCTCCGGCAACCGGGCGAACGTGTCCGAACGGCGCGCGTCCTTCGACGTGCTGCTCGAGCTCGGCGGCGACCTGCCCACCACGCCACCCACCGAGGAGCCCGAGGAGCCGACCGCCAGCCCGACCCCGCCACCGGCGGCCCAGCCTCAGCCGCCGTCGCTGCCGGACACCGGCGCCGACCTGCGCTGGCCCGCGCTGGGCGTGGCGGTGCTGCTCGCCCTGGGCGGTGTGCTGGTGTTCGCTGCCCGACGTAGAGAGGATGTCCGCGGTCATCACTGATGTCCCCCCGGTCGCGCAGCATGCTGCGCGGTGAGGACCGCGGCCCGGGACCCCACAACTCTCCCCCCGAGGGGTCCCCGTAGTGCCCGTGGATCGTCAAGGTCCACGGGCACTACTCTTCTCCGGCCCCCGGCGGCCGGGGCGGCAGCTGCCAGACCTGCGCCAGGCCGGTATCACCACCGCTGTAGTCGTCGGCCACCTCGAGCAGCTCGGCCATCCGCGCCTGCCAGGCCACGTTGGCTGGATGGTCCCGGAGCGCGGCGCGCATCTGCTGGTAGTCCTCGCACTCCACCAGGTGGAACAGGTGCCGCCCGTCCCGCCAGATCTGCCAGGTGTGCACGCCGGCGGCACGCAGGGCAGGGTCGAGGTCGTCCGGGATGCGCGCGTGCACCCGGTCGTACTCGGACTCCTTGCCCGCCTTGAGCAACGTGTGCAGGGCGATGCGCTCCATCAGTGCCGTCCGTGCCCGCCGGTGAGGAACAGCTCCACCACCGGCACCGCCACCGCCGGGGCCACCGTCGGCAGCTCCAGGGTCAGCGTGCCCGGCGGCTGCCCGCCCGGGATGGTGTTCCACGCCTGCTGGTCGGGGTCGATCTCGGTGGTGCGCACCTGCGACCCGTCGTGCAGGAACCGGGCGAAGCCGACCCGCCCGGCCAGGTCCGCCAGGTGCACGTGCCCGAACGGCCAGTGCAGCAGGTGCAGGTACAGCCGGTCGCCCCGGCGGGTGAGCACCGTCCCGTCCGGGGCAGCCCGGCCCGCGGCTCCGGCACCCACCACCGACGCCTCGTGCAGCGCCATCCAGTCCCCGACCGCTTCCAGCGCGGCCCGGTCCCGCGGGGCGATCCCGCCGCGCCCGTCCGGGCCGATGTTCAGCAGCATGTTCCCGTTCTTGGCGACCGTGTCCACCAGCATCCGTACCAGCAGCCCGGGGCTCTTCGCCTGCAGGTTGTCCCGGTCGTAGCCCCAGGACCCGTTCAGCGTCTGGCACGCCTCCCACGCCACCTCCTGCCCGTCCCGGCGCATCGGCGCGTCCGGCTGGTACTGCTCCGGGGTGACCAGGTCGCCCGGGATGCCCAGCCGGTCGTTGACCACGATCCCCGGTTGCAGCTCCCGAGTGAGCGCCAGCAGCGTCTCGGCGTCCCAGTCGGCCGGCCCCTTCCCCGGCCAGCCGTCCACAGACTCGGGGTAGGTGAAGTCGTAGAACAGGTAGTCGATCCGGCCGTAGGAGGTGAGCAGCTCGCGCACATGGGTGTGCAGGAACTGCCGGTACGCCGCCATGTCCCGGGACCGGTTCAGCTCGGCCGCCTGCGGGTGGTTGCGCAGCGGGTGGTGGTAGTCGATGGGGAAGTCCGGGTGGTGCCAGTCCAGCAGCGAGTAGTACAGACCCACCTTCAGCCCCTCGGCCCGGCACGCCTCGGTGAACTCGGCCACCAGGTCCCGGCCGAAGGTGCGGGTGCTGGTGAAGTCGCTGACCGCCGAGTCGAACAGCGCGAACCCCTCGTGGTGCTTGGCGGTGAGCACGGCATAGCGCATCCCGGCGCGGCGGGCCAGCCGGGCGATCTCCCGGGCGTCGAACCGGTCCGGGTCGAAGAACTCCGCCAGGCGCGCATACTCCTGCGGGTCGGTCTCCTCCCGGGTCATCACCCACTCGTGCCGGGCCAGGGTGCTGTACAGGCCGAAGTGCACGAACAGGCCGAAGCGGTCGTGGCTGAACCAGTCAGCGGTCATCACATGCTCCTTCTCGACGGCGGGGCTCACCTGGTCAGGATGCCGCACCGAGCGCGGTCCACACCTGGGGCGGGACGGTCTCGGCGTACCGGGCCACGTTCTGGCGCACGTGCTCCGGGCTGCTCATCCCGAGCACCACCGATGCCGTCGCCGGGTGCTGCAGCCCGTGCTGGATCGCCAGCGCCGGCAGGGTGGTGCCGTGCTCGGTGGCGACCCTCGCCAGCTGCCGGGCCCGTTCCAGCACCTCGGCCGGTGCCACCTGGTAGTCCATCGTCGCCTCGGCCGGCACCGTCGGGCGGGCCAGGATCCCGGAGTTGAACACCCCCGCGAGCACCACCGGCCGGCCCGCGGCCGCCTCGACGAGCTCGGCGAACCCGTCCCGGCGGAGCAGGGTGTACCGGCCCGCGAGCATCGCGGTGTCCACGTCGAAGTGGGTGAAGGCCTCGGTCACCGTGGCGGTGTCGTTGGTGCCCACCCCCACGGCCGAGACCACGCCCTCCTCGCGCAGCGCCAGCAGCGCCGCGAGCCCGTCGGCCAGGGCCCCGGGCACCTCGGAGACGTCCGGGTCGTGCAGGTAGGCCACGTCGATCCGGTCCAGGCCGAGCCGCTCCAGGCTCTGCTCCACCGACCGGCGCACCCCGTCGGCGGTGAAGTCCCAGACCCGGCGGGTGTCCCCGGGCACGTCGAACAGGTCGTCGTCGCGTGGCAGCGGCGGGGTGCGCGGCACCAGCAGCCGGCCCACCTTGGTGGAGAGCACGAGCTCGTCCCGCGGACGGTCGGCCAGCGCCCGGCCGAGGCGCCGCTCGGAGAGCCCCAGCCCGTAGTGCGGTGCGGTGTCGAAGTACCGGATGCCTGCCGCCCAGGCGGCGTCCACGCACGCCCGGGCCTGCTCATCGGTCATCGCCTGGTACAGGTTGCCCAGGGTCGCCGCACCGAAACCGACCTCGGTCACCCGCAGCGTGTCGGTGAGCCTACGCGTGCGCACCGCTACCCCCGCGCCCGGTCCCGCCCCGCCGGTCGCCGGCCGCGCCGGTCCCGCCCAGCCGGTACACCCTCCGCGCCGTGCCCGCGTAGATGGCGGCCCGCTCGGTCTCGGTGAGGTCGGCGAGCAGCCCGGCCACCGCCGTCAGCCACCGGGTGGCCCCACCGGTCAGGCGCACCACGGGCCAGTCGGTGCCCACCAGCAGCCGGTCCGGTCCGAAGGTCGCCAGCGCGGTGGTCACCACCGGCTCCAGGTCCGCCGCCGTCCAGCGGGCGGGGTCGGCGCCCATGGTGATGCCGGAGAGCTTGGCCACCACGTTCTCCCGTCGCGCCAGCTCGGTCACCGTCCGGGTCCAGGACCCCAGCGCACCGGCGTCCAGCAGCGGCGGGTTGCCCAGGTGGTCGAGCACGAAGGTCACCTGCGGGCAGGCGTCGGCCAGGGCGACCGCCTGGTCCAGCTGGTCGGGGCGCAGCACCAGGTCCACCGCCAGACCGGTGGCCCCCACGGCGGCGGTCCCGTCGGTCAGTCCGAGCAGCACCCGCGGGTCGGGGTCCTGGTGCGCCAGGTGCCGGATGCCCACCAGTGCGCCCGGGGCGTGGGCCTCGATCGCGGCCAGCTGCGCCGGCACGTCCCCGGCCAGGTCCACCCAGCCGACCGCGCCGAGCACGCGGTCGTGGTCCACCGCCGCGCACAGCGCCAGGGTCTCGGCGGGGCTGTGCGCGGACTGCACCAGCACCGTCCCAGCGATCTGGTTCTCCGCCCGCACGGCGGCCAGGTCCGCCAGGGAGAAGTCCCGGTCGATCGCCGCCATCGAGACCGGGTCGATCCACGGCTGCGGGGTGGTGGTCAGGTCCCACACGTGCGCGTGCGCGTCGATCAGCTCCGCCGGCATGGTGCTCACCTCAGGCGGGCCGCATCCGCAGCGCGTCCATCCCGCCGTCCACGGCGAGCGTCACCCCGGCGGTCGACCGGTTGCGCGGGCTGGCCAGGTAGGCGACCGCCTCGGCCACCTCCTCCGGTTCCACCAGGCGTCCGTGCGGCTGACGGGCCTGCAGGGCGGCGCGCTCGGCGTCGGGGTCCTCGGCGGCGTCCAGCAGCCGGTTCACCCACGGGGTGTTCACCGTGCCCGGGCTCACGCAGCTCACCCGGATGCCCTCGCGCACATGGTCGGCGGCCATCGCCCGGGTCAGGCCCAGCACGGCACCCTTGGTCGCCGAGTACAGCGCCCGCTGCGGCAGCCCGGCGGTGGCGGCGATCGAGCTGACGTTCACGATCGCGGCGGCCGGCGAGGCCTGCAGGTGCGCCAGCGCGGCCCGGGCGGAGCGGACCATGCCCATCACGTTCACGTCCCACACCTGGTGCCACTCGTCCTCGGTGCCGTCGGCCACGGTGCCCTGTGCGCCGAACCCGGCGTTGTTCACCAGCACGTCCAGCCGGCCCCAGGTGGCGACCACCTGCTCGACGGCGGCAGTCACGCTGGTCTGGTCCGTCACGTCCGCGTGCAGCTCCAGCCAGGTCTGCTCCGCCGCCTCGGCGGCGGCGCCCGAGCCGCGTCCTACGGCGGTCCGGTCCAGGATCGCCACCCGGGCTCCGCCGTCGTGCAACCGCTGCGCGACCGCGGCCCCGATACCCGAGGCGCCCCCGGTGACCACCGCGACCAGGGAGCTGAACTCCTCGTTCGCCACGCTGCCCCCGCTCACGCCATCACCGTGCGCTGCCGGCCCAGGCCCTCGATCTCCACCTCGACCACGTCCCCGGCGGAGAGGTAGGGGAACCGGCCGGAGAGCGCCACCCCCTGCGGGGTGCCGGTGAGGATCACGTCGCCCGGGTCGAGTGCGAGGTACTGGCTCAGGTGCCAGACGATGTGGCTGGTGTCGAAGATCATGTCGGCGGTGCTGGAGTCCTGCCGCGGCTCGCCGTTCACCCAGCTGCGCAGCCGCAGGTTGCTCGGATCCACCTCGTCGGCGGTGACCAGGTACGGGCCGAGCGGGGAGAACCCGGGGGCGGACTTGCCCTTGCTCCACTGGCCGCCGGAGACCGCGATCTGGAAGTCCCGTTCGGACAGGTCGTCGGCGGTGACGAACCCGGCGATGTGCGCGCGGGCCTGCTCGGGGGAGTCCAGGTAGAGCGCGCGGGTGCCGATCACCACGCCGAGCTCCACCTCCCAGTCGGTCTTGGTGGACCCGCGGGGGATGTCCACCTCGTCGAACGGGCCGGTGAGGGTGTTCGCCGCCTTGAAGAACAGGATCGGCACCTCCGGCGGCTCCGCCCCGGACTCGGCGGCGTGCGCGGCGTAGTTCTGGCCGATGCACAGGATGGAGGACGGGCGGGCGACCGGGGGGCCGATGCGCAGGTCCCCGGCGTTCGGTACCTCGGGCAGGGTGCCGGCTGCGGCGGCGTCGGCGACCGCCTGCAGGCTCGCGGGGGAGAGGTGGGCGCCGGTGAGGTCGCTGATGACCGGGCGCAGGTCGAGCGCGGCCTGGTCGGTGAGCAGGACGGGGATCTCCTGACCCACGTCGCCGAGACGGGCGAGCTTCATGCGTCCTCCTTGACTGGTGTCTCTCGACATCGAGACATCGGATGTATCGACGCAAGAGTAATCGTGGAATCGCGCCGTGAGCAAGATTCAGGTCAAGAATGATCAAAGTGTGGGCAGTTCCACGATGTGGAGATAGGATGACTTCGTGGCGGTGACCGATGCGGCAATCACGCGGATCAAGGAGATGATCGTCTCCGGGGAGCTGCGCCCCGGGCAGCGGCTGCCGCCGGAGAAGGAGCTCGCCGAACGGCTCGGGCTCTCCCGCAACTCCCTGCGCGAGGCGGTGAAGTCCCTCGAGCTGATCCGCGTGCTGGACGTGCGCCGCGGGGACGGCACCTACGTCACCAGCCTGCGCCCGGAGCTGCTGCTGGAGGCGATGAGCTTCGTGGTCGACCTGCACCAGGACGCCTCGGTGCTGGAGATCTTCGCGGTGCGGCGCATCCTGGAGCCGGCGGCGGCGGAGATGGCCACCGCGCTGATCAGCGAGGTCGAGCTGGCGGACCTGGCCGCCGAGATCGCCTCGCTCGGCGAGCACACGCCGATGGAGGCGCTGGTGGAGCACGACCTGGACTTCCACCGCCGGATCACCGCGGCCGGCGGCAACGGCTACCTGACCAGCCTGCTGGACGCGCTCTCCTCCTCCACCGCCCGGGCCCGGCTCTGGCGGGGGATCACCGAGGACCATGCGGTGGCCCGGACCCTGGCGGAGCACCAGGCGATCGTGGACGCGCTGCGCCGGCGGGACGCCGACCTGGTGCGCGCCACGCTGACCGTGCACATCGCCGGCATCGAAGGCTGGCTGCGCTCCGCCGCCGCCCCCTCCCGGCCCGCCCCCTCCCGGGTTGAATCGATGCACTCGTGACTCGGTGCGGCTGGGCGTGACCCGGGGGCACGAGCGGGCGGGCCGGCTGCCGAGCCGGCGGCTGCGCGGCGGGGATGCTCCGGGGCCACGGGGGCGGTGGCGATGCGGCAAGATCGGGGCGTGGGAACTCCGATCATCCTGGACGTGGACACCGGCATCGACGACGCGATGGCGCTCATGGTCGCCGCCCGGCACCCGGACCTGGACCTGCGGGCGGTCACCTGCGTGGCGGGGAACACCTCGTTGGCGAACGTGGTGGCGAACACCTGCGCCGTGCTGGACCTGGTGGGTGCCGGCGATGTGCCGGTGGCCGCCGGCGCGCACCGGCCGCTGATCGAGCCGGCCCGGGACGCGGCACACATGCACGGAGCCGATGGCCTGGGCAACCTCGGTCTGCCGGTCAGTGACCGCCCGGTGGACGCCCGGCACGCGGTGCAGCTGCTCCGCGACGTGCTCGCCGCGTCGCCGGAGCCGGTCACGGTGGTGACGCTCGCGCCGATGACCAACCTGGCGCTGCTGCTGCGCACCTACCCCGAGGTCGCCGACCGGATCGCGCGCGTGGTGTTCATGGGTGGGTCCGCCTCGGTGGGCAATGCCAGCGCCGTGGCCGAGTTCAACGTGTGGCACGACCCGGAGGCCGCCGCGATCGTGCTCGACAGCGGCCTGGCGATGACCATGTACGGGTTGGACGTGTTCAACCAGGTGGCGGTCCCGGCCGAGGAGGTCGACCGGCTCGCCGGCGCCGACGACCCGGTGCTGCGGGCGGCCGGGCACCTGCTCGGCTTCCGCGCCCAGGCCGGGGAGACCGACCCGAGCGCGCTGCGGCTGATCGGCGACGCCGGTGCGGTGTGCGCGCTGGTGGCACCGGAGCTGGTGCGCACCGAACGGTGGCCGGTGCGGGTGGAGCTGGCCGGCGGTGCTCGCGGGCAGACCGTGGTGGACCGGCGCACCCGCGCCGGGGAGGACCTGGTGCACGGGCTCGCCGGCACCTGGCCGCAGGTGGACGTGACCCTCGAGGTGGACGCTCCGGCGATGGTCGAGACGTTCGTGCGGACGCTGGGTGGGTGGCGCTGACGCATCAGATAGTTATGAGGTTCGACCAAGATGGACGGGCGCCATAATTATCGCTGCCGTTAATTATGGTCTCTGGCAGACTGGGAGCCATGTCCATAACTTTCGGTGATGATCCAGTACGTGCCGAGGTCGAGGAGCTGCTGAGGCGGATGGCCAGCGGCGAGAGGATTGATGCCTCCTACGAGCATCGCCAAGTGGATCTGAAAGAGGAGGAGAACCGCAGGGACCGGCAGGGACGTACGATCCCCGGGGATCCTCGTGACGTCCGCGTGGCCGAGCAGTTGGCGGCGGAGGCGGCCTGCATGGCGAACACTCCGGGCGGTGGCGCGTTGATCGTGGGAGTAGCCGACGATGGCACGCTCGTCGGCGCGGACTCCGATGCCGAATGGTTGCGCCATCGCATCTATGAGATCAGTCAGCGTCTGCTGACGGTAGATGTCGCGGAAGCGATGATCGATGACAAGCGCCTTCTTGTGCTGATCGCCCAGGCAGCGGTTGAACCAGTACGAATCCATGGCAAGCTGCGGTGGCGGGTGGACGATCACTGCGTGGAGATCGACGCGGCGACCTGGCACGCGCGTCGCATGCAGTCACTGAACTATGACTGGTCTGCTGATGCCTCTTCTACCCCATCCTCTCAAGTGCGCACACAGGCGCTTGCCATAGCGCGCGACTTCTTGCGAGCTGCAGGTGAGAGACATGCCGAGCAACTCGCTTCCAGTCGCGATCCCGAGCTGCTGCGGCGGCTCAACGTTGTGACGGGGGACGGCTACCTGACCAATGCAGGTGTACTCGCGTTCGTAGGTAGAGGGGCTCCCTGCATTGACTACATGCACCGGAACTATGCAGGCGGCGATAGTACGGCGCGCGTCCGTCGTGAGGACCGCTCGGTGCTTGAGGAACTTGATGAAGTGTTTACGTTGATCGATGCGCATAATGCCACGCGACATGTCCAGCTCGGGCTGGTGGTTCGGCAAGTTCGGGATGTTCCAACTCTCGCGGCGCGCGAGGCTGTGGTAAACGGTATTGCGCATCGTGACTGGGGATCCCGGAGCCCCACTGTTGTCGAGCAAGTCGGCCGGACGCTGCGGATTACCAGTCCGGGAGGCTTCTTCGGGGGTGTAAATGAATCCAACATCATCACACATCCCTCGCAGTCTCGAAATGGAGCCCTCACCCAACTCCTGGCCGATCTACGAATCGCAGAGCGTGAAGGGATTGGCGTTGACCGGATGGTCCGGGAGATGGTGCGAATCGGGCATCAGCCGCCGGACATCCGCGAGATCAGCGGACCGTTCGTACGGACGTCGCTCGTCGGAGATGCCCTGGACGAAGCTTGGATGGCATGGTTGAGCGAGGTGAGTCCGAGCGAAGAGTCAGACGACGTGTACTCGCTGCTCCTTCTCCGACGACTGATTCGAACTGGTTGGGTGGATGCTGAACGTGCCGCTCCCTTGATCCAGCTCACAGTGGACGAGGCTCGTGGCGCCATCGCAAAACTCTCCCACGCCCGGGTCGCCGGTGAACCGCTTCTTGACACGGTGGCGGGCACGCCGCCCGGCACCGAGACGGCCTGGCGGATCCACTCCGCGGCCATTGGACGGCTGATGGAGCTGGACCGAGCCGTTGGAAGTGCGCGAGTCTTCGCCGCACGCCCGGAGGTCGCGCAATCCTACGCTCAAGCCCGTGGGCGAATCAGCAGCACCGAACTGGGTTCGTTGGTCGGGGCAAGTGCAAGCAACGTCGGCAACATCCTCAAGGGCTTGGCCGCGGACGGACTCCTCAGCCCGTCCAACACGGCAGGCAGAGGGCGGGGGTTCTACTATCGCTGGGTAGGTGACTCGTAGAAGCAGACCTCCTCGTCGTGTGAGGATGGCCCGCACTGGCCGCATCAGCACCACCCGCGCGGTACGGACACGGCCGAAACCGACCGACGCTCCGCCGTCGAGGTGGCGGTGCTGGCCGAGCGCGCCGGGCTGCTCAGCGCTGCTCGATGAACTTCCGGGTCACCGCCATGTCCTCCTCGCCCATGCCCCGCTGGACCAGCTCGGTGAAGGCCGCGTGCAGCGCCGGCAGCAGCGCCGCGTTCGTGCCGGTCACCTCGGCCACGTCGGTGGCATAGGTCAGGTCCTTGACCAGGTACTTCGCCATCCCGGAGGCGGAGTACTCGGCGTCGACCATCTTCCGGTGCCGGGAGCGCAGCAGGGTGCCGCCGGCGTAGCCGCCGCCGAGCAGGGTCCACATCTGCTCCAGGTCCAGGCCGGAGCGGTCCGCCAGCACGCTCGCCTCGCCGATCGCCAGGATCGTGGCCGCGACCACCATCTGGTTGCACGCCTTGGCCACCTCACCGGCACCGAGCGGGCCGAGGTGCACCGGGGTGCCGCACGGGGCGAGCAGCTCCGCGGCCAGCGCCGCATCCTCGGGCGTGCCGCCGACCATGATCGAGAGGGTGCCTGCCTCCGCGCCGTCCTCCCCGCCGGAGACCGGGCAGTCCAGCACCCGTACCCGGCCGCCGCTGGCGGCCCGGACCCGCTCGTCCAGCTCGCGCACCCCGGTGGCCGAGGAGGTGGAGCCGATCATGATCAGCAGGTCGCCGGCGTCGGCGAGCAGACCGTCCTCCCCGGCCAGCACCTCCTCCACCTGGGGAAGGTCCGGCAGCATGAGCAGCACGGCATCGGCGGCGGCGCCCACCTCGCGGGCGGTGGCGGCCCAGGTGGCACCTGCCGCGACCAGGTCCGGCTTCTCCCGCCGGGAGGTGAGCACCACGGTCCGGCCTGCGTCGAGCAGGCGATGCGTCATCGGGGTGCCCATGGCGCCGAGGCCGATGACTCCGACGGTGATCTGCTGCGGGGTGTCCATGGCAACTCCTGACGGCGGTCGGGCTGAGCAAGGCTGCCGCTCATCCTACGGGCGGCCATCATCGAGGCTGCGCCGATGCGAGGGGGCGCTGGCTAGACTCGGGCCGGTCTCGACCGAGGGAGGAGCCGTGCCGATGAAGCTGCGCGTGGTGGTGGCGCTCGACCTGCCCGAGGAGCTGTGCGCCCGGATCGAGGAGCTCGAGCCGCGCTGCGAGGTGGTCCGCGACCACCGGCTCTACCGCCCGCAACGGACTGTTGCCGACTGGGGTGGTGACCCCGCGCACCGCCGCACGCCTGCGGAGCAGCGAGCGTTCGAGGCGATGGTGGACTCCGCGGAGGCGCTGTTCGGCGTGCCGGACGTGGACCCGGCGGCGCTCGCGCGCACCGTGGCCGCGAACCCGCGCCTGCGCTGGGTGCACACCACCGCGGCCGGCGGCGGCGGGCAGGTGAAGGCGGCGCACCTGGATCCAGCTGCGCTGCAGCGGGTCACCTTCACCACCAGCGCCGGGGTGCACGGGGCGCCGCTGGCCGAGTTCACCCTGTTCGGTGTGCTCGCCGGGGCCAAGGACCTGCCGCGGTTGCAGCGCCAGCAGGCCGACCGCGCCTGGGTGGGGCGCTGGCAGATGCGTCAGCTGCACGAGCTCACCGTGCTGGTGGTCGGTCTCGGGGGGATCGGCCGCGCCGCGGCCTCCGCGTTCGCCGCCCTGGGCGCCCGCGTCTGGGGCACCACCCGTAGTGGCGAGGAGGTCGACGGCGTCACTCGCCTGGTCCCGATCGAGGACCTGGTCTCGGTGATGGGGGACGTAGATGCGATCGTGGTCACCCTGCCCGGCACCGACCGCACGGCCGGGCTCATCGACGACGCTGTGTTCGCTGCTGCCAAGCCCGGACTGATCGTCACCAACGTCGGCCGCGGCAGCGTGATCGACGAGGGTGCACTGGTGCGCGCCCTGGACAGCGGCCAGGTGTCCTTCGCCGCGCTGGACGTGTTCGCCACCGAGCCGCTCCCGGCCGACAGCCCGCTGTGGCAGCACCCGAACGTGCTGGTCAGCCCGCACACCGCGGCGCTGAACCACCGCGAGCCGGACCGGATCGCGGACCTGTTCGCCGAGAACGCCACCCGGCTGCTGGACGGTCGAGAGCTGCGCAACGTGGTGGACACGGTCGAGTTCTACTGAGCGAGTCACGCGGCCGGTTCTCACTGCGCCCGCCGCACCGCCAGCACGGCCACCTACTGCGGCCGCCGCACCGCCAGCACCGCCGCCGCCACGGCCAGCAGCC
>CAZMDO010000057.1:0-12144 GCA_964564445.1 uncultured Ruaniaceae bacterium
TAGAGCATCTGACTACGGATCAGAAGGTTGGGGGTTCGAGTCCCTCCGGGCGCGCCAGGACGGTCAGACCTGCATTGATTGGAAGATCAGGTCGCGCACTCGTCGAGGACCAAGCGCAGCGTCACCACCTCGAACGGACGCAGGGCCAGTTCGATCGCTCCGTCAACAGTGACTTGCGGGTCAGGGCTGGGTACCCCGTCCGCGAGGTCGAGTTCGCTCAAGTCGCACACGGATACCTGTGCGACGGGCGCGTCGACACGAAGCCGCGCCGTGGCGCGACCGCCGTGGCTCTCGTATAGGCGGACTATCAGATCACCGCTGCCGTCTGCGGCGAGTTTGATCGCAGAGATGAGCACCTGAGCACTGCAGTCAAGTCGGACCAGGGGTTCGACGCCGTGCGCACCCAGGACTTCCCAAGCGGGCGATCCCAGGCGAGTCGCTGTGGCGATGGCGTCCCCCACAGTCACCGCTGGCGCGAGCACACTCGTTACCTCGTGCATCCCCTGGTCTGCATCGGGGTCGGGAAAGGTGGGCGCACGCAGGAGTGATTGGCGCACGAGCGTGGCCACCCGCCCGTTGACGACGGTACGCCGGACGTCGTGTCCATAGAGCCCATCATTGGCAACTGCGACGCCAAAGCCTGGCTCGGCGACGTGCACCCATCGGTGTGCGCATACTTCATATCGGGCGGTATCCCAGGAGGTGTTGTGGTGCAATGGGCGTCGCACGTGTCCGAACTGGGTCTCATAGGCGGCCTCGGGCGCGTGGACATCCAGGCTGAATCCAAGCTTGAGCAGGCGATGTCGTTCGTGCCAGTCGACGCGCGTGCGGATGCTCACCCCGGACCCGTCATCAAGGAGACTGATCCGTTGCTCGATAGTGCTGTCGGACACCATGTGCTGGACCATGACGCCACGGCCGTCAACCGTGACCTTGCCTGCGCGTAGTTCGAGCCCGTCGGTGACCGCTGCACGATCCAGATCCCAGGCGTCCCAACGTGCTGGTGCGTCGATGTGCACCTCGAGCACGTTGGCGCGCTGACCCGGCGGCAGCAGTTCGCGGTCGGCCTGCCGGTCGTAGATGCTGCTAAGCGTTCCATCGTTGGCGACGACCACGAGCAACTGTTCTGATACTAGCTGGATCGCCCCTCCGTCGAGCACGACCGGATGCCCACCTGGTGTCTGGGGTTCTGAGGTTGCGATGCCATGTGCAGCGACACCGGCTTGTGGCAGTGGCGCTGGATTCACTGTTAGTGGTTGCTGACCCTCTCCGGCAAGAATGGCCACGGCCTCGATGATGAGCTGCCGAACCTGGGCTGTGATCTCCTCATGACTGCGCTCTGCCTCGCGGTGCACCCACGCGATCGAGCTCCCGGGGAGGATGTCGTGGAACTGCAGGAGAAGGAGTTCTTTCCACAGGGCGTCGAGGTCCTCGCGTGGATACGTGGCGCGACAACGCACAGTGGCAGCCGCCCACCACGCCTCGGCCTCGACTAGGAGTGCCTCGTTACGACGGTTCCCCCGCTTTGTCCGCGCCTGAGAAGTGTAGATCCCTCGGTGGAACTCCAGGTACATCTCTCCCATCCAGGCCGGAAACTGCCAGGGTTGGGCCTCGCTCTCCGCAAAGAAGTCCCGCGCTGTACCAAAGCGCACCCGCGCTGACCCTTCCAGGTCGCCCTGGAGACGACCGGCGGCGAGCATCTCGCGGGAAGGGCCGCCACCGCCGTCGCCATAACCGAAAGGCATCAACGATGTGGCGGCATGCTCGTGGTCGGAGAAGTTCCGCACGGCGCGGGCCAACTCCGTCGGCCGCATGTCTGCGCTGTAGGTGTTCACCGGTGGGAAGTGGGTCAGGATGCGAGTCCCGTCCAGCCCTTCCCATGTGAATGTGTGGTGCGGCATCTGATTGGTGTCGTTCCAGCACATCTTCTGGGCAAAGAACCACCTCAGTCCACTCTTGCGCAGCAGCTGCGGGAGAGCGGCGGAGTACCCGAATGAGTCGGGTAACCACCCCACATCACTACGCTCGCCAAACTCTTCGATGAAGAACCGGGAGCCGTAGAGGAACTGTCGCGCGAGGCTCTCCCCCGAGGGCATGTTCACGTCCGACTCGACCCACATGTTGCCGACAGGTATGAACCTCCCTTCCGCGACGCGGCGGCGAACGCGTTCGTACAGCGCGGGATCGTGCTGTTTGACCCATTCGAGGTGCTGTGCGGAGGAGCAGGTGAAGGTGAGGTCGGCGTCCTCTTCCATCAACTGGAGTACGTTGGCAAATGTGCGGGCGACCTTGCGAGCGGTCTCCCGTGCGGGCCAGAGCCAGGCGGAGTCGATGTGTGCATGTCCGGTGGCGATGACAGTGTGTGCCGACGCAGTGGCCCCGGAAGCAAGGAGCGGAGCGAGCGCCTGGAGACTTGCTTCGGCAGTGACGGATGGATCGTTGGGATCGAGAAGGTCGAGGGCGTGGTCCAGACCGTTGAGAAGCTGGGCGCGGCGTGGCTCGGTCTCGCTCATCTCGGCCGCGAGCCCGCGAAGCACGAGGAGCTGCTGTCTGAGACGTTCAACGGTGACGTTGACCAGGCGGACTTCGACGGGACCGAGCACGTACTGGCACTCGGTGCTGATGGTGGATGGATCGCCGAGCGGAGTCGGGGCGAATGCTCTGGGGTGCTTGAAATCTACTCCTCTCGTCAGATCGGGATTCGCTGCGGCCTCCACGTAGTAGAGGACGCTGCGGGTGGTTTCCGGGTTGATCGGAACGTGATTGTTGCGCGGCTGCAATCCCTTGACGGCCATCCCATCCGACGTACGCACTAGCCCCTCGGCTTGGAAGCCTGGCTTCGCGGAACTGAAGCCAAGGTCGACCGCGAGCTCGATGCGCCATCTCCCATCGGTCGCGCACCATTCGGAGGGCACGGTGCCGGAGATCCGGAACCAGCTGGTGTGCCAGGCACGTCCCCAGGGCGCATGCTTGGGGCGTACCGGGCGAAACTCGGCCCTCTGCTTCATCGATGCAAAGGCCGCGGGTCCGCCGGCCGCGGCTGGGTCGTCGAGATCTGGCACGTCCCACCGGTCCACAGCCAGGGGTTGTGCCGCCGTGACTACGGCGTCGGCGAGATAGTGGTCGAGGAAGCGATCGGTCCGGCTCAGGACATCCTGTGGCCGCAGAGACAAGTGATGTCCTCCCCGCACGTAGGCAAGTCGCTCCGGCCTGGCAGCGCCGACGCTCGCATCGTCACGATGTGTCCGGTGAAAACTGGGCCGGAGCGCTACGACCCTGCTTCTCAGGTGGCCGCTTGGAGCACGAGTGTACTATGAGCCATCGCATTTGTCCGGACCATCGGTCATTCGAGCGACTAGGTAGTGCAGAGCCAGTTCCGCAAGGTTCCGCAACTCTCCGCCCGCCCCAGCGAAGGAGCGTTCATGGATGCCCAGCCCTTGCCGATCGTTCTCGATCGGTCGAGTCCGGTGCCGCTGTACCATCAGGTCTCGAGCATCATCGAGCGACACATCGACTCTGGTGGACTGCGCCCAGGCTCATTCCTGGAGAACGAGAACGACCTCGCAGCGAGGCTCGGGATCTCCCGCCCTACAGCGAGACATGCGTTGCAGCAGCTCGTGGACAAGGGACGCCTTGTGCGCAAGCGGGGTGTTGGGACGAGAGTGGCCCCGGAGCGATTCCGTCGGTCGCTGGAGCTCACGTCCCTGCACTCCGAGCTGTCTCACGCCGGGCGCAGACCCTCGACGCAGATCCTAGCCTGTGAGACCGTAGCGGCCTGCGAGGAGCTGGCCGCCCAGCTCGAGATCGCGACTGGTACTGAGGTAGTACAAGTGCGCCGGTTGCGCCTGGCCGATGGTGAACCGCTGGCGCTGATGACGAACGCGCTGCGGACGGACGTGGCACCGAGCGAAGCGGAGCTGGCTACGCGTGGCTTGTATGAGTCATTGCGTGCTCGCGGGTTCCGGTTGAGCGTGGCGGAACAGAAGATCGGGGCGCGATCCGCTAGTCCCGCAGAGGCGGAACTGCTTGGCGAAGAGCCTGGTGCGGCGCTGCTGACGATGGAACGCACGGCCTACGACGAGTCGGGCGTGGCGCTGGAGCACGGTCGGCATCTCTACCGTCCTACGCGGTACATCTTCGACACCACTGTGATGATGCGGTGATCTCCTCCGAGGCCCGATACTTGTCGGTGCGGACCGGCGCACGAAGGACTACGGACCGACCTCTGGCACACGTCGGGCCGAAGCTCTCTATCGATGTAACAACTCGATCACACTTACGCATGACCGGACGTGCATACGTCCGTTTCTCTTGACAAACTCTGGTCTAGATGCCAGCGTTCCATCCACCAGACCGGTGCCGTCCAAGGCTGACGACGACGCAGCACGGGCCGGCGTGGCTCCAGCGAAGGAGAGTAAGACCCATGGTCCACCAGTCGATACGCCGCCGTAGTGTCGTGATGGCCGGAGTGGCAGCGGTACCGCTCGGAATGATCGCAGCCTGTACGACGTCCGAGGAGCCCGACCGTGCAGACGCCGACCCCGATGCGATCAACGACGTGGATGAGATCGCCTCGGCAGAGAACCTCAAGCAGGCACCAATGCTCCAAGAGATGGTCGATGCCGGAGAGATTCCTGACGTCGTTGAGCGGATGCCGGTGCTCGCCGACATCATGATCCAACCCGTGCACGAGGACATCGGCGCCTACGGCGGTACGTGGAACTTGCCATGGACCGGCCAGGACTCGCCGTGGGGTATCGGCAAGATCACGGAGGAGGCGCTCTTCCGCTTCGCGCCGAACGGCCAGGGTGTAGAACCCAACGTTGCGAAAGGCTATGACGTCAACGACGACTTCACCGAGTTCACGATCTACCTGCGTGAGGGTATGAAGTGGTCGGATGGTGAGCCGTTCACCGCTGATGATGTTCTTTTCTGGTGGGACCATGTCATGGTCCCAGAGATCTTCGGACGTGGTGTCTACGATGCGTTCTTCTCTACGGACCCGGAAACTGGCGAACGAAGCCGGGCCGAAGTCGCACTGGTGGATGACCGGACCTTCACGGTCACCTTCGAGCACCCTCGCGCATTGTTCCTAGAGAGGCTGGCGATTGACGCGAAGTGGATGTTTGCGCCCGCACACTGGCTCCGCGGCATCCTCGACGAGTTCGTTGGTGACGAGAAGACTGACGAAGTAATGGCTGAGTACGGCTTCGCCGATCGTGAAGGATTCTACGAATCGATCGCATACTACTACTGGATCTGGCCGGACCGCCCCAGCCTTCGCGCGTGGGTGCCGCAGAACGAGCCGAGCTCGGACACCATCAGCTGGCAGCGGAACCCGTACTACTGGAAGACTGACCCGGCAGGCAACCAGCTGCCCTACATTGATGAACTTGTCCTCGAGACGATTCAGGATCCCAGCCATATCGAGCTCGAGACCATTTCTGGACACTTCGACATCGTCAAGTTTGGATTTGAGTCCTACACGCTCCTACGCGAGAACGAGACCAAGGGCGACTACCGAGTCGCACGGTGGAACACCGCTGCGTGGTCGTCTAACCTGCTGCAGCTGAACATGACTGTGAAAGACGAGGCGCTGCGCGAGCTGTTCAACAACATCCGTTTTCGGGAAGCGTTGTCCATCGCTGTGGACCGCGCCGAGCTGTCGGAGATCCTCACGCTCGGGCTGGGCGAGCCGATCCAGGCCTCGATCGATGAGAATCTGCCCTACTATCGGGAAGGATGGGCGAATCAATGGGCCGAGTTCGACGCGGCCCGGTCAGAGCAGATTTTTGAGGAGATCGGCCTGCAGAAGAGCGGTGGCTGGTGGTCGTTCGCTGATGGTCGGCCGGTCGTGATCGAGATCCTCCAGGAGTCGGCCAGCGCGCAGGCGGGACAGTTCGAGGAGCTGCTGAAGCACTACTTCGAACAGGTTGGCATCCAGACGAATATCCGCCTGGTGGATCGTGCAACCCTGGATAACACGTTCTGGAGCAACGATCATGTCGCAACAACGGCATTCGACGTTGGCGGAATCTCGCCCTATCTGCGACCCGACACGGTAATCCCGCTTCGGATGGTGACGCCGTGGCATTCTCAGTGGGCGGCGTACTATGAGTCGGAGGGCGAGTCAGGTGTGGAGCCGCCTGCAGAGATCAAGGAGATGTGGGAGCACTGGCGCGCCCTCTCGGCCTCGACCGACACTGACGAGATTGACGCGGAGGCGGAGGCAATCATCGGAATCCATGTGGACAATCAGTGGGTGCTGGGATACACCGGTCCGGTGCCGATGCTCTATGCCGTCAGCAACGACATCATCAACGTTCCGATGGACGGGATTACCTTCGCGGATGAATTCCGCGAGCTGGGCCATGGTCGACCTGCTCAGTTTGCGTTCGTCAACGCTGAGGGCTGACGGCACCAGTGTCCGGCCACCCTCAGGGCATGCGTCGTAGACGGACGCCCTGAGGGCCGCCTGCCAGCCCGAGCCCGAACCGTAAGGGAAAAATGTTTCGTTACATCATCCGCCGCACGCTGCTGATGATCCCCGTGGTCCTGGTGATCTCACTGATCGTGTTCTGGATCATCCAGTTGCCGCCTGGCGACTACGTATCCACCTACGCGCGTCAGCTGCAGGAGGAGGGGGAGGTGTTGTCGGCCGCAGAGCGGGAGGTGTTGCGGCAGCGCTTTGGCCTCGACAAGCCCTGGTTCATGCAATATCTGTCGTGGATCTGGGGGATCGTCAGCCGTGGCGACTTCGGCTACTCGTTTGCGTACAGTCGTCCCGTCGGGGACGTCGTAGCGCAATACCTGCCGATGACGCTCGTCGTGTCATTGGCGAGTATTGTTTTCACGTATGTGGTCGCGATCCCGATTGGCGTGTACAGCGCCATCAAGCAGTACTCCTTCGGGGACTACTTTTTCACCACGATCGGTTTTCTTGGGATGGCGACGCCGAACTTTCTCTTCGCCATCATTTTAATGTACTTGTCGTACAAGTACTTCGGTAACCCGATGCTTGGCTTGCAGTCGCCGGAATTCCAGGGAGCGGAATGGTCGGTAGCGAAGATTGTCGATCTCTTGAAACACACTGCGATACCGGTCATCGTGATCGGCACGGCTTCCACGTGCGAACTCATTCGCGTGATGCGCGGTCAGATGCTGGACGAGATTAACCGGCCCAACGTGATGACTGCGCGCGCGAAAGGGCTGAAGGAGTCTCGGATCATACGAAAGTACCCCTTCCGAGCCGCTGTCAATCCGATCGTGTCGACCATCGGATGGTCGCTGACGGCCATCTTCACCGGCTCCACGATCACGGCCATCGTGTTGAACCTTCCCATGCAGGGTCCGGTGATGTTGGAAGCGCTCCTCGGCCAGGACATGTATCTGGCCGGGTCGTGGCTCCTGCTCATGGCGGTACTGACGGTCATCGGTACTCTGATTTCGGACATCCTGCTCGCCTGGCTGGATCCGCGCATCCGGGAAGAGAGGAGGCGGAGCTAGTGCTGACGACACCTGTGAAGCGGCTGATCTTGCCCGGTCGATGGCGCCCAGAGGCGCCCGCCACAGATCGCGAAGACTACTATGCCGCCTCCCAATGGCAGCTGATGTGGAAGAAACTGAAGCACCATCGTCTTGCGCAGATCAGCATGGCTATCCTGGGGCTCCTATATCTCGGCGCGCTGCTTGCCGGATTTCTCGCACCCTATGGATTGGAGAGCTATGACGCCACCTACGTCAATGCTCCACCGATGACCATCCACTTCTTTCATGAGGGCAACTTCGTGGGGCCATTTGTCTACGGTCTCGACGGAACGCGAGACCCGGACACGCTGCGGCCCATATTTGTGCCAGATCCCGACCAGATCTATCGCCTGCAGTTCTTTGTTACCGGTACAGAGTGGAAGTTCTTGGGCATCTTTCCCACCAGTCTTCACTTGTTCGGTGTGGAAGACCCAGGTCGGATCTTCCTGTTCGGCACCGACGGTATGGGAAGGGACCTCCTCTCAAGAGTGCTCCTGGGTTCGCAAGTATCCTTGTCGATCCCTCTGGTCGGGGTGAGTATCAGCTTCGTGCTCGGTCTGGTGATCGGATCGATTTCTGGGTACTTCGGCGGCCGAATTGACTTCCTGATCCAACGCCTCATCGAGATCCTTCGATCTTTCCCGACTCTTCCTCTCTGGATGGCTCTTGCAGCGGCAATACCGCCGCGGATCTCTGTAGTGATGATGTTCTTGTACATCACGATCATCATGGCGTTTATTGAGTGGACTTCTCTGGCGCGGGTTGTGCGAAGCAAGTTCATCTCGCTCAAGAATGAAGACTATGTGATGGCTGCTCGCGTCTCGGGCGTTCGGGACTTCAAGATCATCTCGGTACACCTCGTCCCTGGCTTCATCTCTTACCTTGTCGTCGCGGTGACGTTGGCTGTGCCGGCGATGATCCTTGGCGAGACTGCGCTGAGTTTCTTGGGACTAGGGATGCAAGCGCCCGCCACGAGCTGGGGTGTGCTGCTGCAGGAGGCGCAGGAGGTAACGAATGTTGCGCTGTACCCCTGGAAGTTGATCCCGTTGGGTTTCGTCATCATCAGCGTGTTGGCCTTCAACTTCTTCGGTGACGGCGTGCGCGACGCTGCCGATCCCTACAAGTGAGGAATGTCGTGACCATTCTCGAGGGCGCTGTAGCGCAGAGTACAAGGGATACCGTCCTGGAGGTCGAGGATCTCAGGGTCCATGTACCGACGGAAGAAGGCCTGCTCAAAGCGGTTGATGGGGTGAGCCTCACCCTCGAGGCAGGGCGCACATTGGGGCTGGTAGGCGAGTCAGGGTGTGGGAAGTCGCTGACCTCGAAGACTGTGCTGCGTCTCAACCCTGCTGACTTCACGGAGACTGGACGCGTCCTCCTGGTCGGAGATGACGATGAAGAGGACCAAGAACTCATCTCGCTGCGCAGGGACGGTGAGGTGCTTCGTAGTGTCCGTGGCCGCCGCATAGCCATGATCTTCCAGGAGCCGATGACAGCGTTCTCGCCACTCTACCGAATAGGCAATCAGATCATTGAGGCCATCCTCCTACATCGCACTCGTGACAAGGCGGAGGCTCGCGATATCTGCATCGAGATGATGAGGAAGGTGGGGATCGCCGATGCGGAGCGGCGCATCGATCAGTATCCTCACGAGTTTTCCGGTGGGATGCTTCAGCGCGCCATGATCGCCATGGCGTTGAGCTGTAACCCGGACATCTTGATCGCCGACGAGCCGACGACTGCACTGGACGTGACGATCCAAGCCCAAGTGCTTGAGCTCATGAAGGATCTGCAGCAAGAGTTCGGGATGGCCATCCTCTTCATCACACACGACCTGGCCGTAGTCGCTGAAATGTGCGACGAAGTCGCAGTGATGTACCTAGGCAAGATCGTGGAGCGGGCTCCCGTCCGTGAGCTGTTCCATCGTCCGAAGCATCCATACACGCGTGGCCTCTTGGACTCGATCCCGAAACTGGGCCTTGGAGGCCAGCGTCTGCGCACAATCGAGGGTACTGTCCCGAAGCCGATCGACAGGCCAGCAATGTGTGGATTCTATGAACGGTGTGCTGACCGGATCGAAGGGGTCTGCGATCAGCGTGATCCGATAGAGATAGCAGTAGGGTCTCAGCACACTGTGAACTGCTTCTTGTATGGCGGTGCGGAGGATGACGAGCCGCGAGGAAAGGAACTCCCGTGACAGACACTCTTCTGAATGTTGAGCGCATCACGAAGATCTTCAACGTCAGCAAGGACGTCTCCTTCCCGGCTGTCGATAACGTTAGCTTTGCGTTACGTGAGGGCGAGACACTAAGTGTCGTCGGAGAGTCTGGGTGTGGAAAGTCCAGCCTCGCCCGGTGCATAGTGCGCGGGATCGAGGTGACGGCGGGCTCCGCGCTCTATCGCACGGCCGATGGTCGAGAGGTGGACTTTCTCAGTCTACGTGGCCGCGAACTGAAGAAGGTCCGTCGGGACATTCAGATGATCTTCCAGGATCCCTACTCCTCACTGGATCCGAGGATGACCGTCTTCGACATCATTCGCGAACCGTTGAAGGCCACCACGCGGCTCGGGAAAGCGGAGATCAGCCGCCGGGTCACGGAGATGGCAGTGCGGGTGGGCCTCAAGCCCGGTGATCTACGAAGGTATCCACATTCGTTCTCGGGAGGACAGCGGCAGCGGATCGGTATTGCACGAGCGCTCGTGACGAGTCCTCAGATCGTGGTCGCCGACGAGGCGGTCTCCGCGTTGGACGTGTCGATCCAGGCGCAGATCATCAACCTGCTGAAGGACCTTCAGGCGGAGCTAGGTATCACCTACCTGTTCATTGCTCACGATCTATCGGTGGTTGAGTACATCTCCGATCGAGTGGCAGTGATGTATCTCGGCCGGATCGTGGAGCTTGCGAAGACCGATGATGTGTTTCGGAACCCGAAGCATCCCTACACAGAGACGCTGCTGTCGGCGGTGCCACGGCCCGATCCGGACGCCAAGCGTGAGCGCATCGTGCCGTTGGGCGAGGTGCCCAGTCCAGCCAACCGCCCGAGCGGGTGCCTGTTCTCGACACGGTGCCAGTACGCCACTGAGAAGTGTCGGACCGAGGTGCCCGAACTGACCGAGGTTGACGATGGTCACCTCACCGCTTGTCACTATGCCCGCGACCTCCATCTTCGTGGCTTGACCTACGACACGCCACAATCGGAAGACGCCTGTCTGACTGATCAGCGCTGACCACTCTGAGTCACTAACGGAGGTACAAGTTTACGATGCCGGACCGGGTGATGTCCTGGACGCACGACGTAGGTCTCCCTCAACAGCGACGGTACCGATTTTTTCCGGAGTATGCACCGCGGTTCGATGAGGTGCGTCACGGGTTCAGTCGTGAGGTTATGGAGCGCCGCTACCCCTCAGATGGGCATGGTGGCCATGACTTCATCCCCCTTCTGCTGGGTTACGACCTTCTGCTGGAACGGCACTCATCAGTGTTCGATCGAGATCTGGAGCTTGTTCAACAGATAAACAACGCTGCGCACCGCAATCGCGACAGGCGAGAACTGGCGCTCAAGGGGCAGTACGAAGACCAGGCGCTGACCGTGTCGGACGGGCTTGGAGCGACCATCGGTCCGATCTACCTTGAGGCAATGCTCGATGGGCGCCTACCGAGAACGTACCAATTGCTCTCAAAGTATCGACCCAACGGTCGGGTCGCTCACGAGGGGGCTTCATGTAACCCAGCAAAAGCCCATTGGCATCGCGTGAGCGCGCGCCCGTATATCAAGGCTGCCGCTCAGATCGACCATCACGACCTGGACGGTGGTGACGCGCATGCTGGACAAGATGGCTCATTCCCGTCTGGGCACACTTCCGAAGCGTACTGGCAAGGACTCACGCTAGCGACCCTCCTGCCCGAACTTGCTTCGGGCATTCTTGCTCGAACTGCTGATGCCGGCCACTCACGAATTGTGATGGGGGCTCACTATCCACTAGACGTGATTGGTGGCCGCATCATGGGGACCTATATCGTGGCCAACCGTTGGTCTGATGACCAGTTCCGACCGCTGCTGCATGCAGCGCGTGAAGAGCTCGTTCGGACGCTGGAGGAGCTGGGCGGATCCACGTTGGACCGGCTTGTGGCTGCTGAGGAGCCCTACATGGAGGCGGATGAAGCCGCAGCGTGGTATGCAGAGTGCCTGACCTATGGGTTTGACCAAGTGGGTGAGTCTGGACGAGCACTGAGTGTCCCGCCCGAAGCGCCGGATCTGCTGCTGACCGCACATCCAGGGCTGGACCGCGCTCAGCGCTCAGAAGTGCTGCGTCTGACGGCCATCGACTCAGGGTATCCGTTGGACATCGAGGGCCGGTACGGAGGCTGGCAGCGGCTGAACTTGCTTGCGGCCATGACCGCCAAGGTGGTCGTCGACAACCGGGGTGGCGTCTCGCTGGCTACATCCTGAGTTGAGGTTCCGCGCGAGCGCTGGCCATCTGCCATCGTCGCGGACCCGGGTCTGCGCCAGTCTGGGAACATCGACGTGATCGGTCTGGCCCGAGGCTCTAGTCGGTCAGGGGCCGGCCGCCGCCGCGGGTGCGGCGACGGCCGGCCTGCTCCTGTCGTGCTGCGGG
>CAZMDO010000058.1:0-11864 GCA_964564445.1 uncultured Ruaniaceae bacterium
ACGCGATCGCCACCCTGAAGCAGGAGATCACCGAGGTGCCGGTGCTCGGCAACGGCGACATCTGGTCCGCGGAGGACGCCCAAGCGATGGTCGCCTACACCGGTTGTGACGGCGTGGTCGTGGGTCGCGGCTGCCAGGGCCGGCCGTGGCTGTTCACCGACCTGGTCGCCGCCTTCGCTGGCTCCGACCTGCGGGTGCGCCCCGGGCTGGCCGAGGTGGCCGAGGTGATCCGCCGGCACGCGGTGCTGATGGTCGAGCACTTCGGCACCGAGCTGAAGGCGCTGCGCGAGCTGCGCAAGCACATGTCCTGGTACATGAAGGGCTACGTGGTCGGCGGCGAGGCCCGGCGCCAGCTCGGCCTGGTGAGCACCCTGACCGAGCTGGACGAACGGCTCGAGGCCCTCGACCTGAGCCAGCCCTACCCCGGCGAGGGGGCCGAGGGTCCGCGCGGGCGCGCCGGCACGCCGAAGAAGCCGCACGTGCCCGAGGGCTGGCTGGACTCGCGCACCCTGGACGAGCAGTGGCGGGCGATGCTGGCCGAGGCCGAGCTGAGCATCTCCGGCGGCTGACCACCCGCGCCGACGGTCAGGCCTGCGGTGCGGCCGCGGTGGAGTCCCGCACGATCAGCTCGGGGGTGAACAGCATCTCGGTGTGCGGGGCGCTGGTGCCGTCGATCTCGGCGAGGATCGTGCTCACCGCCGCGGTGCTCATCGCGTCCACGCTCTGCCGGATCGTGGTCAGCGGCGGATCGGTGAACGCGATCAGCGGGGAGTCGTCGTAGCCGACCACGGAGACGTCGCCCGGCACCGACAGCCCGCGCGAGCGCGCCGCGCGGATCGCACCGAGGGCCATGATGTCCGACCCGCAGACGATCGCGGTGTGCCCGGAGGCGAGCAGCTCGGCGGCCGCCGCCTGCCCGCCCTCCACGGTGAACAGGCTGGTGGCCACGTGCTCGGCCGCATCCGCCACGCCGAGCCGCTCCTGCAGCGCCTGGGTGAACCCGGCCACCTTGCGTGCCGCCGGCACGAACCGTTGCGGACCGATCGCCAGCCCGATCCGGGTGTGCCCCTGGGCCACCAGGTGCCGTACCGCCAGGTCCATGGACCCACGGTCGTCGGAGGAGATGAACGGCGCGTCCACGCTCTCGGAGAATCCGTTGATCAGCACCATCGGAATCCCGCGGCTGTGCAGCCGCTGGTACCGCTCCGGGCTGGCCTCGGAGTCGGCGTGCAGTCCGGAGACGAAGATGATGCCGGCCACCCCGTGGTCGAGCAGGATCTGCACGTACTCGTCCTCGGTGGTGCCCCCGGGGGCCTGGGTGCACAGCAGCGGGGTGTAGCCGGAGTGGGTGAGCGCGGACTCGATCTTCTGCGCGAAGTTCGGGAACACCGGGTTGCTCAGCTCGGGGACGACCAGGCCGATCAGTCCTGCGGACTTCCCCCGCAGCTTCTCCGGACGCTCGTAGCCGAGCATGTCCAGGGCGGCCAGCACCGCCTGCCGGGACTCTGCCGAGACACCGGGCTTGCCGTTGAGCACCCGGGAGACCGTGGCGGTGCTCACGCCGGCGTGCTCGGCAAGATCGGTGAGCCGGGTGCGTGCGGGCACATCGACCTCCTCGTCTGGTGGCGCGCCGGGCGCCGCCGTTCTGAAATCTTGATCTGAAAGTTACAGCAAGGGCTTGCAGATGGCTAGCACTCCGTCTATCTTCGGAGAGTCCGGGCCGCAAGGACGCATCGACGCAGGCGGCCATCCACCAGTCCACATCAGGAGAAACGCGGATGCGACGGAGCATGATGATCACTGCGGCGGCCAGCCTCACGCTGGTGCTCGCCGCGTGCTCGGGCGGCACCACCGAGGGGCCCGAGAACACCGGCACCACCGCCGGTGAAGAGCAGACCGGCGGCGAGGAGCAGGCCTCCGGGTCACTGACCGTCTGGGCCGACGAGCTGCGGGCCGACGCGCTCACCGACATCGTCGCCCAGTTCGAGGAGGACAAGGGCGTCGACGTCGAGGTCGTGGAGAAGAACTTCGACGACATCCGCGAGGAGTTCCTCGCCCAGGCACCGACCGGTGAGGGTCCGGACGTGATCGTCGGCGCCCACGACTGGGCCGGTGAGCTGGTCACCAACGGCGTGGTCAGCCCGGTGGAGCTCGGCGCCACCGCGGAGCAGTTCTCCGACGTCGCGGTGAGGGCATTCACCTACGAGGGCCAGGTCTACGGCGTGCCCTACGGCATCGAGAACATCGCCCTGGTCCGCAACAACGGCATCGTCAGCGACACTCCGGAGACCTTCGACGAGCTGATCGCCCAGGGCGAGGACAGCGGCGCGAAGTACCCGGTGCTGATCCAGATCGGCGAGGAGGGCGACGCATACCACATGTACCCGCTGCAGACCTCCTTCGGCGCCCCGGTGTTCGAGACCGACGAGTCCGGTTCCTACATCCCCGAGCTCGCCCTCGGCGGCGAGAACGGTGAGGCGTTCGCCGAGTACCTCGCCTCCATCGGCCAGGCCGGCTCCGGCGCGCTGGACACCGCGATCACCGGTGACATCGCCAAGGAAGCGTTCGCCAACGGCGAGTCGCCGTACATCATCACCGGTCCGTGGAACATCTCCGCGTTCACCGACGCCGGGCTGGACGTCTCCGTGCTGCCCATCCCGAGCGCGGGCGGCGAGCCGGCCGCTCCGTTCGTCGGCGTGCAGGGCTTCTACGTCTCCGCCTACTCCGAGAACGCCCTGCTGGCGAACGAGTTCCTGGTGAACTACGTGGCCACCGAGGACGTGCAGATCGCCCTGTACGAGTCCGGCGGCCGCGTCCCGGCGCTGACCTCCGCGGCCGAGGCGCTGGCCGACGACCCGATCGTGGCGGGCTTCACCGCCGCGGGCGAGGTGGGCGTGCCGATGCCGGCGCTGCCCGAGATGAACGCGGTGTGGACGTTCTGGGGCACCACCCAGGCCGACATCGTCTCCGGTGCCGCCACCGACCCGGCCGCGGCCTGGGCCACGATGGTGGAAAACATCCAGGGCGCGATCGACGCAGCCTGACCCGTGACCGGGAGGGACGCAGCTCACGTCCCTCCCGGTCCGCGCCGGTGCCACCGCTGCAGGCGGTGACGCCGGGCTCCGTGCCGGCAGGGTCCCGGCACCCTAGAGTTCGCTCCAGTGCAGTGCAGCGCTGCCGGTCCCGGAGGAAACGTGTCCCTACGCACCGAGAACAAGCCGCCGTCCACCAGCGAGGCGCGCGGCACCACCTCCCACGCGCGGGAGATGAACAAGTTCTTCTTCGTCAAGCTCGTGCTGATGGCGCTGGTGAACGCCTTCGGCCTGTTCGTCCTCTACTCCTCCTGGCAGGTGCGCCACTGGGGGATGCTCGCCGCGATGGTGGTCCTGCTGGTCGTGGTCAACTGGGCCTACTTCTCCAAGCGGATGCTCGCCGCGAAGTTCCTCGTTCCCGGGCTGGTGTTCCTGTGCGTGTACCAGCTGTTCACGATGGCCTACACCGGGTATGTGGCCTTCACCAACTACGGCACCGGCCACATCGGCACCAAGGAGGCGGCCATCGCGGCCAACCTCGCCCAGCACGAGCACCGGGTGGAGGGGAGCCCCGCCTACCCGCTCGTGGTGGTCTCCGGGGCGGACGACGAGCTCGGCTTCGCCATCCTGGACGACGGCCAGGTGCTGGTCGGCACCGCGGACGCACCGTTCGAGCCGGCTCCGGACGCCACCGTGACCGACGGCACGATCACCGAGGTCCCCGGCTACCAGGTGCTGCCCTTCGACGCGATCCTGCAGCAGCAGGAGGAGATCACCAACCTGCGCGTGGCCTTCGCCGACGCCGCCGAGGGCAGCATCCGCACCCAGACCGGGTCCACCGGGTTCCTCTACCAGCCCTCGCTGGTCTACGACGAAGCCACCGGATCGCTGGTCGACACCACCACCGGGGTGGTCTACCGGGACAACGGCGAGGGCATGTTCGCCGCCGACGACGGCTCCACCCTGCGGGTGGGCTGGCGGGTACCGGTCGGGTTCGACAACTTCACCCGGATGTTCACCGACGCGCGCCTGTCCGGCCCGTTCCTGCAGGTGCTGGTGTGGACGTTCGTGTTCGGCTTCCTGTCCGTGGCCACCACGTTCTTCCTCGGCCTGTTCTTCGCGATCGTGTTCAACCACCCGCGGGTGCGCGGCCGGAAGGTGATCCGCTCGCTGCTGATCCTTCCCTACGCCTTCCCCGGGTTCCTCTCCGGCCTGGTGTGGGCCGGCCTGCTGAACCGCAAGTTCGGCTTCATCAACCAGGTGCTCCTCGGCGGTGCGGAGATCCCGTGGCTCACCGACCCCTGGCTGGCCCGGCTGAGCGTGATCGGGGTGAACCTCTGGCTCGGCTTCCCGTACATGTTCCTGATCACCACCGGGGCGCTGCAGGCGATCTCGGCGGACATGTACGAGGCGGCGAAGCTGGACGGCGCCCGGGTGTGGCGGATGTTCCGCTCGATCACCCTGCCGCTGCTGATGATCTCGGTGGCGCCGTTGCTGATCGCCTCGTTCGCGTTCAACTTCAACAACTTCAACCTCATCTACTTCGTCACCGAGGGCGGGCCGAACTTCCCCGGCTCCCCGATCGCCGTGGGCGCCACCGACATCCTCATCTCGATGGTCTACTCCGTGGCGATCGAGTCCGGCTCCACCCAGTACGGCCTGGCCTCGGCGATGTCCATCCTGATCTTCATCATGGTCGGGCTGGTGTCCTGGCTCGGCTTCCGACAGACCCGCAAGCTTGAGGAGGTGCTCTGAGATGGCCGTGGTGACATCCGCACCCGAGGTACGGGGCAAGCGGTGGTGGCGCGAGGTCGGCTGGCGCTACCCGGTGGCCGTGGTGGCGATCGTCTACGCCGCGTTCCCGATCGTGTACATCCTGTCCGCGTCGCTGTCCGCACGCGGCACGCTGACCGGGTCCAACCGGCTGTTCAGCGAGGTCAGCACCAGCCAGTACGAGCAGCTCTTCACCACGCTGTTCCCCACCTGGGTCGCCAACACCCTGGTCATCGGCGGCGTGACGGCGGTGGGTGTGGTGCTCATGGGCGGTGCCGCGGCGTACGCCTTCTCCAGGTTCCGCTTCGCCGGCCGCCGGCAGTGGCTCACCGGGCTGCTGCTGGTGCAGATGTTCCCGCAGATGCTCGCGTTCGTGGCGATCTTCCTGCTGCTGCTCAGCCTGCGCGACGTGATCCCGATCCTCGGCCTGAACTCCCAGCTCGGCCTGATCGCCGTCTACCTCGGCGGGGCGCTGGGCACGAACACGTTCCTGATGTACGGGTTCTTCAACTCGGTGCCCAAGGAGCTCGACGAGGCGGCGAAGATCGACGGCGCCGGCCACGCCCGGGTGTTCTTCACCATCATCCTGCGGCTGGCCGCACCGATCCTGGCCGTGGTGGGGCTGCTGTCCTTCGTGGCCACCTTCTCCGACTACATCATCGCCGGCATCGTGCTGCAGAGCCAGGACCGGCTGACGGTGGCGGTCGGTCTGTACCAGTTCATCTCCGGTCAGTTCGACGCCCGCTGGGGCATCTTCGCCGCCGGCGCGGTGATCAGCGCGATCCCGGTGCTGCTGCTGTTCCTGTTCCTGCAGCGCTACATCGTCGGCGGACTGACCAGCGGGTCGGTCAAGGGGTGATAGCGCCCGCCCACGACCGGTGAGCCCGACCACGCCGTTCACCTGCCCGACCGCGGCCAGCAGCGGCGCGCAGCAGTCCGTTGTGCCCTGACGAAGGAGTCTGATGTTGTCCCGTACCAGCCATCCCCGCACCTGGCTCGCTGCCGGCGCCGCGCTCAGCCTGCTCGGCACCGGTCTGGCTGCCGCCGAGACCGCCCTCGCCCCGGGGGCGGCTGCCGCCGAGCACACCGTGGTGGTCGCCGGCACGTTCCAGGACGAGCTGGGCTGCGCCGAGGACTGGCAGGCGGACTGCGCGCAGACCGCCCTGGCACCGGGCGATGCCGAGGGCACCTACACCGCCGCCCTGGACCTGCCCGCCGGCGACCACGAGCTCAAGGTCGTGCTCGACGGCGACTGGGAGACCTCCTACGGGGTGGCCGGCGGCGCGGACAACTACCAGCTCCACCTGGCCGGCCCGGCCACGCTGCAGCTCACCTTCGAGGCGTCCACGCACCTGCTCAGCCTCACCGTGCCCGGCCTGGACCAGGGCTACACCGCGGCGGACGCCGCCCTGGTCGCCGACCCGGTGCACCAGGCCGGCTCGGACGAGCAGTTCTACTTCGTGATGACCGACCGGTTCGCCAACGGCGACACCAGCAACGACACCGCCGGCATCGACGGCGACCGGCTGGACCACGGCTTCGACCCCACCGACAAGGGCTTCTACCACGGCGGCGACCTGGCCGGGCTGCGCGACCGGCTCGACTACATCGAGGGCCTGGGCACCACCGCCATCTGGCTCACCCCCTCCTTCGCCAACCGTCCGGTGCAGGGCACCGGGGCGGACGCCTCCGCCGGCTACCACGGCTACTGGGTCACCGACTTCACCCGGATCGACCCGCACCTGGGCAGCAACGCCGAGCTCGAGGCGCTCATCGCCGACGCCCACTCCCGGGGCATCAAGGTCTACTTCGACATCATCACCAACCACACCGCGGACGTGATCGACTACGCCGAGGGCTCCTACGACTACGTGGACCAGGCCACCTCGCCCTACACCGACGCCACCGGCGCCCCGTTCGACCCGGCCGACTACGCCGGCACCGACAGCTTCCCCGAGCTGGACCCGCAGACCTCCTTCCCGTACACCCCCGTGCGGGAGGAGGACATCACCCTGGTGCCGGACTGGCTCAACGACGTCACGCTCTACCACAACCGCGGCAACTCCACCTGGGAGGGGGAGTCGGTCACCTACGGCGACTTCTCCGGCCTCGACGACCTGATGACCGAGGACCCGCAGGTGGTGCAGGGCTTCGTGGACGTCTACACCGACTGGATCGACCTGGGCATCGACGGGTTCCGCATCGACACCGTCAAGCACGTGAACTTCGAGTTCTGGCAGCAGTGGACGCAGCAGGTGCTGGACTACGCCCACTCGGTCGGCAAGGACGACTTCTTCGCCTTCGGTGAGGTCTACGACGCCGACGCCCGGCTGCTCGCCCCGTACGTGCGCCGCACCGACATGAGCTCCGTGCTCGACTTCGCCTTCCAGTCCTCGGCGGTGGCCTACGCCCGCGGCGGCAGCGCCGCAGGGCTGTCCGGCCTGTTCGCCGCGGACGACTACTACACCACCCCCACCTCCAGCGCCGGGGCGCTGCCCACGTTCCTCGGCAACCACGACATGGGCCGGGTCGGCTACTTCCTGCAGGGCGCCGGGCAGGAGCTGCAGCGCTCCGAGCTGGCGCACTCGCTGATGTACCTCACCCGCGGCCAGCCGGTCGTCTACTACGGCGACGAGCAGGGCTTCGTCGGTCAGGGCGGGGACAAGGACGCCCGGCAGGACATGTTCGCCAGCCAGGTGGCCCAGTACCAGCAGGACCGCCGTCTGTCCGGTGAGGCGATCGGCGCCGTCGACCACTTCGAGACCGACACGCCGATGTACCAGCACATCGCCGAGCTGGCGGCGCTGCGACAGGAGCACGAGGCGCTGCGCAGCGGCGCCCAGATCGAGCTGGCCGCCGACGGGCCGCTGTACGCCTTCTCCCGGGTGGACGCCGAGGAGCGCGTCGAGCACCTGGTGGCCCTGAACAACTCGACCGAACCGGTGCAGACCACCCTGACCACCCTCACCCCGGGAGCGGCCTACACCACCCTGTACGGCGACCACGCCCCGGTCTCCGCGGACGCCCAGGGCCAGGTGACGCTCACCGTCCCGGCGCTCTCCGCCGTCGTGCTGGTGGCCGACCGCACCGTGGCCGCCCCGGCCGAACCGGGCAGCATCACCCTCACCCCGGGCCAGGGTGGCGTGCTGGCGGGCCTGGCACCCATCGGCGCCGAGCTGGCCGCGCACACCTGGGCGCAGACCTCCTTCTCCTACCGCCTCCTCGGTGACCAGGAGTGGACGCCGCTGGGCACCGACACCGGCGACGTGCCGCGCGTCTTCCACGACGTCACCGGCCTGCCGACCGGGACCCTGGTCGAGTACCGGGCGGTCTCGGTGGACGCGGCCGGGCAGCACACCGCCGCCTCCACGGTCGGCGTGGTCGGCCAGGCGATGGACGGCACCGCCCCGGAGGAGCCGACCGAGCAGCTGGTCACCGTGCCCGGCAGCCACAACGCCGCGATGGGGTGCGCCGGCGACTGGCAGCCCGGCTGCGAGCTCGCCGCGCTCACCCTCGGCGAGGACGGCATCTACACCGGCACCTTCGACCTGCCCGCCGGGGACTACGAGTACAAGGTGGCCGTCGGCGGCAGCTGGGACGAGAACTACGGGGCCGGCGGGGTACCGGGCGGGGACAACGTCGCCTACCACCACGACGGCGGCGAGATCACCTTCTTCTACGACCCCCGCACGCACCAGTTCACCTCCACCGCGCAGGGTCCGATCATCACCCTGCCGGGCAGCTTCCAGAGCCAGGTGGGCTGCTCCGGCGACTGGCAGCCGGACTGCATGGCCACCTGGATGCACGACGGTGACGGCGACGGGACCTACGAGTGGTCCACCTCCGCGCTGACCACCGGGAGCTATCAGGTGAAGGTCGCCCACGGGCGCAGCTGGGACGAGAACTACGGCGCCGACGGCGTGCCGGACGGGGACAACATCGCCTTCAGCGCCTCCGCCGGGGAGGTGATCACGTTCTCCTACGACCTGGCCAGCCACGTGCTCACCGTCACCGCGGAGAACCCGCCGCTGGCCGGTGCCGGGCAGCACGCCGCCCAGTGGCTGGACGCCACCACGATCGCCTGGCCGCCATCCCTGCTGCCGGAGGGCACCGCCCCGGAGGACCTCACCTTCACGCTGCACCATGCCGCCGACGGCGGGATGTCGGTTGCCGAGGGTCAGGTCACCGGGGCGGACGGCTCGGTCGGGCTCGAGCTGGTCGCCGAACAGCTGCCCGCCGACCTCGCCGAGGCCTTCCCGCACCTGTCCGACTACCTCGCCCTGCAGGTGCAGGACCTCTCGAGCGGGCAGGTGGCAGAGCTGCTCAAGGGGCAGCTGCGGGTCTCGGCCGAGCAGGGCACCGAGCCCGTGGCGTTCACCGGGGTGCAGATCCCCGGGGTGCTCGACGACCTGTACGCCGACGGCGCCACCGAGCGCACCCTGGGCGTGCAGTGGTCGGCCGAGGGCGTGCCAAGCCTGGCCGTGTGGGCGCCCACCGCCCGTCAGGTGGACCTGCAGCTGTGGGCGCCGGGCAGCGAGCTGACCCGTGCCGCACCGCAGCTGGTGCCGATGACCCGGGCCGACGACGGGTCCTGGACGGTCACCGGCAGCCCCGACTGGGAGGGGATGTCCTACCGGTACCGGGTGCAGGTGTACGCCGACTCCGCGGGTGAGGTGCTCACCAGCTCGGTGACCGACCCGTACTCGGTGGGACTCACCGTGAACTCCACGCACTCGGTGCTGGTGGACCTCGACGACGAGCGGTGGGCACCGCAGCAGTGGGCCACCACGCCCGCGCCGGTGATCGAGGACCCGGTGGACCGCACCATCTACGAGCTGCACGTGCGGGACTTCTCCATCAGCGACGAGACCGTGCCGGAGGAGCTGCGCGGCACCTACGGGGCGTTCGCGCTCACCGGCACCGACGGGGTGAACCACCTGCGTGAGCTGGCCGAGGCGGGGATGAACACGGTGCACCTGCTGCCCACGTTCGACCTGGCCTCGATCGAGGAGGACCGGTCCGCGCAGCAGGAACCGGACATCCCGGACGCCGGCCCGGACTCACCGGAGCAGCAGGCCGCTGTGGCTGCGGTGGCCGATGCGGACGGGTTCAACTGGGGCTACGACCCGCTGCACTACCAGACCCCGGAGGGCTCCTACGCCGCCGAGGGCCACCAGCACGGCGGTGACCGGGTGGCGGCGTTCCGCACCATGGTCGGCGGGCTGCACGGCCTCGGTCTGCAGGTGGTGCTCGACGAGGTGTACAACCACACCACCTACTCCGGTCAGCAGGCACCCTCGGTGCTGGACCGGATCGTGCCCGGCTACTACCACCGGTTGAACGCCACCGGGCAGGTGGAGACCTCCACCTGCTGCCAGAACGTGGCCACCGAGCACGAGATGGCGCAGAAGCTGATGGTCGACTCGGTGGTCACCTGGGCCGCGGACTACCACGTGGACGGGTTCCGGTTCGACCTGATGGGCCACCACTCGGTGCAGAACATGCGCGCGGTCCGGGCGGCGCTGGACGAGCTGACCCTCGCCGAGGACGGGGTGGACGGGGAGTCCGTGTACCTGTACGGCGAAGGCTGGGACTTCGGTGAGGTGGCCGGCAACGCCCGGTTCACCCAGGCGATCCAGGGCCAGCTCGGCGGTACCGGCATCGGCACGTTCTCCGACCGGCTCCGCGACGCGGTCCGTGGTGGTGGGCCCTTCGACGAGGACCAGCGCAGCATCCAGGGCTTCGGTTCCGGGTCCTTCACCGATCCGAACGCGGTGGCGGCCGGGTCCGCGCAGGAGCAGGCTGCCCGGTTGGCGCACCAGAGCGACCTGGTCCGCCTCGGGCTGGCCGGCAACCTGGCCGACTACTCCTTCCGCACCGCCTCAGGTGAGGTGCTCACCGGTGCGGAGATCGACTACAACGGCCAGCCGGCCGGGTATGCCGAGCAACCGGCGGAGGTGATCACCTACGTGGACGCCCACGACAACGAGACCCTGTACGACAACCTGGTGCTCAAGCTGCCCACGGACACCTCGATGAGCGACCGGGTGCGGATGAACACGTTGTCCCTGGCGACCACCGCCCTGGCGCAGACGCCGTCGTTCTGGCACGCCGGCACCGACCTGCTCCGGTCGAAGTCCCTGGACCGGAACAGCTACAACTCCGGCGACCACTTCAACGAGCTGGACTGGAGCCTGCAGTCGAACAACTTCGGCGTGGGGCTGCCGCCGGAGGCCGACAACGGCGACAGCTGGGACATCATGGCCCCGCTGCTGGCCGACGAGGACCTGGTCCCGGCGCCGGCGGACATCGAGCAGGCCAGCGAGATGGCCCAGGACCTGCTCCGGCTGCGGTTCTCCACCGACCTGTTCCGGCTCGGCTCCGCCGAGGCCATCGAGGAGAAGGTGAGCTTCCCGCAGGCCGGGCCGGAGGCCACCCCGGGGCTGATCGTGATGGCGATCGACGACCTGGCCGGGAGCCAGGACCTGGACCCGGACCTGGACGGTGTGCTCGCGGTGTTCAACGCCTCACCGGAGCCGATCACCGAGCAGGTGGACGGTTTCGCCGGTCGGGACTTCGCGCTCTCCCCGGTGCAGCAGGACGGTGTGGACGACGTGGTGCGTAGCACCGTGTGGGACGCCGGCACCGGGACGGTGACCGTGCCCGGCCGGACGGTGGCGGTGCTGGTCGACGACCAGGAGACCGAGGAGCCGGGGGAGGGCGGTGAACCGACCGAGGAGCCGACCGAGCCGGGCGAGACCGAGGCACCGACCGACCCGGGCGCCAGTGGTGGCTCGGACGAGGGCGCCCCCGGCACCGCCGACCCGGCGCCGGGCGAGGGCGACCCCGGTGACTCGGACGACGGGGCCACCGGTGGTTCGGACCAGGGCGCCACCGGTGCCGACGGCGAGCTCTCCGAGACCGGGGTGGTGCTCCCCGGTCTGGTGGCCTGGGCGCTGCTGGCGATCATCCTGGGCACCGCGGTGGTGCTCGTCGCCCGACGCAGGAGCCAGCTGGCGGACTGACCGACGCTCCCGCAGCCCCGCCCGGCCGCCCCCC
>CAZMDO010000059.1:0-11740 GCA_964564445.1 uncultured Ruaniaceae bacterium
GCTGGCGCCCGGCCCGGATCAGCCGCTCGCGCCCGGCCCGGATCAGCCGCTGGCGACGGTCCAGTCCGCCACCCCGGAGGTGAGCGAGGCCACCCCGCCCGGGCGTGGTTGGACGCCGTTGAGCGTCCGGTCGCTGACGGCCACCACCGGCTGGATGGACAGCGGCACGGCCACTGCGTCCTGCACGATCGTGGTCTCGATCTGCACCCGCAGCGCCCGGGCCTGGTAGGCGTCGGAGGTGCGGGCGAGCTCCTCGATCAGGGCGTCCCGGTCGGCGTTCTCCACGGCGCTGAGGTTCGCCTGCCCCTCGCTCCCCCACTGCGAGCGGATCTGCGCCGGGCTGCTCGGGATGGGCAGCCGGGTGATGATCGCCTGCCAGTCGGTGCCCTCGGCGATCGCGGTGGTGACGTCGTCGGTACCGCAGTCCCGCACCTCCCAGCCGGCCTCGGCCACGCCGGTGCGCAGGGCGGCATAGGCCTGGCTGGCGAACGGGTCGGTGGTGTCGTAGAGCACGCACACCCGGGTGCCCGCCTCGACGCCGATGGCTTCCCGTTCCTCGGCGGCGTCGCTGGGCCCGCCGTCCAGCATGGCCCGCAGGCCGGAGTCCTCCTGGGCGATGTCGTAGCCGTCCCCGCCCGGGGCGAACAGCATGGCATCGGTGGTCTGGAACAGGCTGCGCCACTGCCCGGCCGCGGCGGTGAGCACCTCGTCCCGGGGGACGGCCATCAGGAACGCCTGGCGGGCGTTGCGCCAGGACAGCTCGCCCCGGTCGGTGCGCAGCACGAGCGCCCACATGGTGCCGTCGTGGGCATTGGTGACGCCGTAGTCCACCCGCTCCAGGTCGCGGATGCGGGTCCAGTTGTCCGCCGTGGGCGCCACCTCGACCACGTTCAGGGTGCTGCCGACCTGGGTGAGCAGCTCGCTGGGCGCGGTCTGGGCGAGCGTGACGCGTTCCAGCTCGGGCTGGGCGCTGCCGGTGTACTGGCGGTTCACCTCGAGGGTGACCGCCTGGGCGTCGGTGCGGCGCTGGTCCACCTGGGTGATGCGGTAGGGGCCGTTGGACAGCAGCAGGTCCTCCGGGATGTTGCTGCCGTCGCCCTCGGGCAGCACGAAGCCGGTGTTCCAGGCCTCGGCGATCGCGGCCAGCGCATCGGTGTCCCGGTCGGTGATCGCGTCGATGACCGCCTGCTTGGCCTCCATCGGGTCCTCGGTGCCGAAGGCGAGCTCGCCGACCACGTGCGCGGGCACGGCGACGTCCAGCGCGGTCTGCCAGTCCACCACCGGGTGGGCGAAGCGCACCTCGATCCACCGGTCGAACTGGTCGTAGTCGCTGATCTGCTCGCTGGCGGTCAGGCCGGTGGGCATCGACTCGAAGGTGGCTGCATCCTCCGTGCCGGCGGCGTCCTCCGTGCCGGCGGCGTCCTCCGCGCCGGGATCCTCCTCCGCGCCGGCGGCGTCCTCCTCCACCTGGTCGGGGGTGAGGGCGTTGGAGCCGGCGGCCCAGGCGAGCATCAGGTCGGCGGCGTCCACCGGGATGCCGTCGGACCAGGTCGGTTCGGCCAGGTCGTAGCGGACCGTGAACGTCTCCGGGTTCGTGACCGTGGCCGTGCCGAAGGACTCGTCGATCACCGCGGCGCCGTCCACGGACACGGCGAAGTGCCCGCGGGTGAGGGCGGCGACGCCCAGGTTGCCGGGGGTGGCGCCGTCCACGGTGGCCGCGTTCGTGGCGGTGAGGCGATGGGTCCAGCCGATGGTGGTGCCGCTGCCTGCGATCACCGAGTTCGGCAGCGGCGTCGCACAGGCCGCCAGCGTCAGCGCGAGCGCGGATGCGGACAGTACCGCCAGCCCTCGGTGCCCCCTTCGTGGCACAGTCACCTCTCAGCCCTGGTCGCAGTTGCCGGGGACGATTCTACGGGGAAGACGGCGGGAGGCTGGCGCCAACCCACTGCGGTCGACTGGCTCAGGAGGTGCTGGTCCGGTCGAGCTCGTGCCCGCTGCCGAGCGGCATCTGTCCCATGCGCTTGCGTGTGTCGGCGTCGAGGTCACCGGCCACCTTGCGCTGGACCAGGATGTCCAAGACCTGGCGACGGGCGGCCAGGTACCGCCTGTCCTTGGCTGGGTTGATGCTCCATCGGCGCTTCTTGGCACGCGGCCCCGGGGCAGAGGCCACCAGGAGTGCGCCGAAGGTCAGCAGGCTCGCCGCCCCGGAGACCAGCATGAGCACGCCCAGCCCACCGGTCTCGGTCCACTGCGTGCGGGCCACGACGTACCCCAACAGGGCCGCGACGGCCGTGGCACCGGAGACCGCGAGGTCCCACCCGCCTCGACGGCGCCCGTCTGTCCACCAGGCGCTGAGTGTTGTCACCGGGACCACCAACGAGACGAAGAAGGCGATCTGGGCCGCGATGAGGAGCGCGTCAGTCCCCAGATCGTCCCGGGCAGCCGGGACTGGCTGCTCCATCGTTCACGCAGCGCCCGCGATCTCACCATCGTGCCACTCCAGGCACGGCGCCAGCCGGGCGACACGGGCCGCGGCGACGCGTCCGGCGGCTCCAGCACTCGCACGACCTCGCCCATCAGCCACCGACCGTTAGGCTGACGTCAATGGACCACGTGCTCCTGTATGCACTTCTGGCCGCTCTGGCTGTGCTGCTCGTCTTCGTGGCCATCAAGGCCGTGACGTACTCCCGCGAGACCCGCGCCGCGCTGCGCCAGTGGGCCGAGCGGAACGGGTGGACCTACACGCACATGGAGCCGAACCTGACCGACCGCTGGACCCAGCCACCGATCCGCGGGGCCGGGAGCGCCACGGACGTCGTCCGCGGTTCGGTGCCCGAGGGGAGCCTCACCTGCTTCACCCACCAGGTGACGATCGCCGGCAGCTCGACCACCACGGCCAGGATCGTCGGGGTCCTGGCCGTGGGGGCACCGCTCCCCACGCTCGTCACCTCCTCACCGAACGTCACCGTCCGGCAACCGCACCCGCCCCAGACGGTGGACCTCGGCGATCCTGGCTTCGGTTGGACCGTGCACGCCGACGATGCACAGGATGCTGCCCGGGTGCTGAGCGCACAGGTACGGTCCCGGCTGGTGCACGAGGCGACCTCGCTGCCCCAGCTCGAGCTGACGATCGACGGTGAGGAGATCATCGTCGCCACGCTCGGCTACCTGGAGATCGAGAACATCGACGGCTGGGTGGCGCTGCTTCGCGACCTCGCCCGATCGATGGGCCGCGAGCCAACCAGCCGCTAGCGCCGACCGGCCGCTAGGTCGCTGGCTCAGCGAACGCCAGACTGGTCGAGCTCGTGCCAGGAGCCGAGCGGCATCTCGACCATGCTCACCATGTCGATCTCGTTCTCGTCCACGATGCCGCGTCTGAGCATGATCTCCAGCACCTGCGCACGGGCGCCCTTGTACCAGAGCTGCTCCGGTGTCAGCCCGCGCCTGCTCTCCCGGCGAGGCCGGCGTCCCGGTCTCGATCTGGTCAGCAGCACAAGGAACACACCTGTCCCCGCCGCAGCGGTGCTGAGCGTCAGCACCCCGATCCAGGTGGCCGCACCCGCGACGCCCGGTACCCGTCCGGCGACCATGAACGCCGTCAGAGCCACGAGGGCTGTTCCCCCGGTGATGACGAGGTCCAGCGGCGAGCGTCGCCGGCTCTCCCGCCAGATCCCGAGCACGGACAGCGGGACGGTGAGCGCGGCTACGTAGGCGATGCTGGCTCCGGCGATCCACCCCGAGGCCGAGCTCGGGTCGTCCTGGGTGGTTCCCAGGTAGATGAGCACAAGACCGATGAGGGATGAGCCCAGCAGCAGCCCGAGCAGCACGGCCACCACCGGAGTGGCCACCACGCCGAGCACCTTGGCGCCCAGCCCCGGCGAGGACAGTCCCTCATCGAGGTCGCCGGGGACCGGGCGGACGAGGATGGCCGACTCCACCTGTCCCCACAACGGCGGTCGGGGAAACTCAGCAGTGCGCGCCCACTGCTCCACAGACTGCTCGTCCTCAGATGACATCCTGTGCCCTCCCTGGCCGCTCGTCCCCGACCACCGTAACGGGACACCTCCTGTCGGTCCTCCTCGCGGTCCGTTAGGGTGACGTCGATGAATGGTGACAACATCGGCGCACTAGTCGCCGCTGCCGTCCTCGTGATTGTCGTCGTGTACGTCGGTATCAAGCTGCGGGCACGCAACCGGGAGCGGGGCGCCGAGCTGCGGCAATGGGCCCAACGCCATGGCGGAACGTTCACCGCGAAGGACACGACCCTGGCCGCGCGGTGGAAGTACGCGCCCATCCATGGGGCGGGATCGGTCACCAACGTCGTGCGCGGCACTGTGGACGGGAAGCAGTTCACCGGCTTCACCCACACGCTGTCCAGCTCGGGAGGCTCGCCGACAAGCAGGGCGGTCGGCATCCTGGACATCGGCATCCCCCTGCCCACGGCCGTCATCGGATCGCCCGAGGTGATCATCCGTGACCCCCGGCCCTCGCACCTGGTGGACTTCCGCGACCCCAGCTTTGAGTGGCCCGCGTTCGCCGCGGACGCCTCGGCGGCGACGGCCCTCACCAGGCTCTTCACCCCCGAGGTCCGTCAGAGGTTGATCCAGGAGGCCTCCGGCTCCACGCGAGTCGAGCTCATGCTCGATGGGCAGGAGATCCTGGTCTGTACCTTCGGTGACATCGATGGGCCCCGCCTGGACCGCTGGGTGGCCCTGCTGCAGGACATGGCCCGGATGCTGAAAGCCCAGCCGCATCCGGGGGCGCACTGACCAACGTCAGGGTTGCGGCGAGGCATCGAGGGTGTGCCAGGTGCCGAGCGACATCGTGGTCATCTGCCTCTGCCGGTCCTCTGACAGACGATCAGGCGATCTCATCGTCGTCAGTCTCCAGCATGTGGAGCCGCCCGAGCGGCACGGACCGGGCGCGTTCGACAAGCTCGGGCTCGATCTGATCGCGGTCGGCGAGGATGCGCAGGATCCGCTGCCGCAGGTTGAGCAGCCCGGCGACCTCAGTAGCCGACAGGGAGTCCACGTCGAGGGGCAGGCGGGTTCCCGGACGCGTCGGGGTGGCCGGATCAGCGGCGGCCAGCACCAGCCCGAGGCAGAGGAGCGCGAGGGCGCCGGCGAGCCATACCGGAACGCTCCATCCCATGGCAGACGATGGGACGTCCGTCCGTACCGAGAGCAGGACTGGCACGGTGATGGCAGCCGGCACCGCGGTGAGCAGCGCAAGTGTCACACGTCCGGGGCTACGCGGTCGGCCGGAGTCCAGCCACTCCACCAGCACGGCGATCATGTACAGCGCAGCGAGCGTAAAGCACGCACCAGCCAACGGCACCGCAACCTCCACCTCGAACCCGCGGCGGCTGGACCCCAGGTCCGGGCTGGACAGCACGGCGGCGACGCCGGCCACGCCAGCGACGGTCAGGACGAACCGCACGATCACCCCGGGCGTAGAGGACCAGATCCGCTCGATGATGCTCGGTCGACGAGCGCGTGGACTCTCCAGCAGCACCCGCCGCTCCACATCGGCCATCGTGGGCAGCGGCATCCGCGACCGCGCCCACCGCTCCACTGCCAGCCCATCCTCAGGTGACATCCTGCACTCTCCTGGTCGCTCGTCCCGAACCACGGTAGCGGCACGACGGACGGATGAGCCCACGTCCGCCGGCCCATGGCAAGGCCACTGACTGCCATACAGGAACGCGCCGGCCGATCCTGTATGGCCATCTTCGCGATCCGTTGCAGTGACGTCGATGAATGGTGAGAGCATCGGCGCACTGATCGTCGCCGCCATATCTAGTGGACTTCGCTGACCCCAGTCTCGAGTGGCCTGCGTTCGCTGCGGACGCAGCAGCGGCGACAGCCCTCACCAGGCTCTTCGCCCCCGAAGTCCGCCAGCGGCTGGTCCAGGAGTCAGCCTCGCTGCCGCGGGTCGAGCTCATACTCGACGGGCAGGGGATCCTGGTCTGCACCTTCGGGCACACCTCGACGGAGCGAGCCTAGACCGCTGGGGAGCACTGCTGCGCGACCTGGCTCGGCTGATGCAGCGCCCTTGAACGTCAGCCGAGCTGTGCTCGCAGCCTGGACCACGGGCCGCGCAGAGTGCGCACACTCGGTGAGCAACAAGCCCGAGACTCGAGCTCGCCAGGGCCGGCCAGCTCCTTGAGATCGCCGGGTCAGACGGTCTGGTCGGGCGCGGGCGCCGACGTGGGTGGCCGCCAGCGGATGGTGGCTACGCATGCGTCGAACAGGTAGCGCATCGCGCTCAGCTTCGGATCATCCTCCGGTAGGGTCGCCGGCCGCCCGAAGCCCGCCACCAGCTGGAGCGCCCGTCGGCGCTTCGCACCGGGAACGGGCGTGAGGTACATGACCGAGTGGTTGATCACGGTGTCGGACCCGACACTCATCGGGTACTGCCGCTCACAACGGATCGTCCGCTTGTCCTGGAACAGGGGCGTGGCGCCATGCTCGCGGATCAGGGCGGCGACCAGCCGGTCCAATGGCTCTCCCGCCTCGGCGCGACGGATCGACGCGTTGAGGGAGACCGGCAGCTGCAGTGCATCCTCGTCCTGCCCATCCGGGAGGAAGAGCGCGAACACGCCGTGCTTGCGCATGTCGGTGAAGGACTGCTCGACCTGCGCGCGCAGCTGTCCGTACAGATCGGGACGGTGCGCCAGCATCATCCGTTCCTTCAGCTGGGACAGCAGCCTCTCCTGCGTGGCGGCGTCGGGAGCGTGCCGCGACCATCCGGGCGGCAGCGTGATATCGAAATCCGGGTCCTCTCGGACCCCGAGCTCGTCTCGAAGGCTCATCGTCGTCATCCCGCATCCTCCAGACGCCACGGACCATCGTCCAGGATGCCCTTCGGCTCGCGCGAGACGAATGGTGTCCCGTCCGCAGTCTCCATCCGGAGCGTGTCGAGCAGGCCGATGAATCCCTCGAGGACAGCACTGATCGCCGGTGCCGGCGATTCCTGCAGGGTGACCACCAGCAGCGACTCGCCGTCGTCGAAGACGAACGCCAGCGAGAACAGGTCAGTCCGCTGCCCGTCCTCGTCGACGTAGTAGCGATGGTGGGTGTACTGAACGCCAGGTCCTACGTGGGGCGCCTCGACCCGGTGCGCGACCCCGGACCACTCGTTCCAGGGGTACACGGTGTCGTTGACGAGGATGGCCACGCGGCACATCACGGTCGCCGGCACCCGGACCGGCCAGATCTGGAAGAGCATGGAGACATCGGACGCCAGCCGCTCCTCGGCCGCGGCCCGGAGCTGCTCGGGGACCGCGGCCTCGTACCCCTCCTGCCAGTCCTTCTCCCACATCCCGCGCAGGTCGTCCGTACGCTCGGCGATCCACTGTTCCCGGGCATCGCTGTCGGTCAGTGTCGGTATGCGTAGCCAGCCCGGGCTCACGGTGTCGAGAGACACCGTCCATCGTGCTTGTTCCGGCACGTTCACCATCCTCTTGGGTCTCCCTGCTCCACCGAACACCGGCGCTGACGACTATTCGGCTCCTACTGCTGACCCTGCAGCGCCTTGACCCGCTCGGCCGCGCTGTCCGACTCGGGGATGTGCGCGAAGGGTCCACCCAGCGTGCTGTACCAGCCCTCATAGCCCTTGTACTGGTTCCCCGCGCCAAGAAGGACATTCGACCGGAACAGCCTTTGACCGTCGGGCACGGTCTGATAGAGGTCTGCCGCCTCATCCCAACCTTCCGAGGTCTCCCCGGTCATGAGCTTGAGGATCGCGTCAGAAGCGTTGCCGTTCTTGAACATCGTGTACACGCTCTCAGTGGCGATGTTCGCGGACGGCTTGAACTGCTTCGCAAAGTCATCCGCGAACGAGAGCATCCCTTCGCCGCCCTTGAAGAGCTTGCCGAGCTTGCCGATCGGAAGGATCCCGACCACGGCCCAGGCGAAGTCGCCCCAACCGGCGTCTCCCATCCCCATCTGCGCGATGGTGACGAGCAGCGCCAGCACGCCGACGACCGCGGCCGCGGCCGCGATGATCCCGGCGATCGGCCCGGTCACGATCAGCGCGGCGATGCCGAGGATGAGGCCGGCCCAACCGAGCACCTTCCCGGCGATGTCGAGGAACGAGCGCCAGAAGCCGTCTTCGATCGCGCCGGACATCTCGTCGGTGATGTTGTTGACCGCTTCGTCGAACGCCGTCTCCCAGGTGTCATAGTCGGAGTCGAAGAGGTCAGCCTCCTCCTTCCAGGCGTCGTACGCAGCCTGCTTGGCCTGGTTGTCGGACTCCTCCTCGCTGCCCTCTTCAGGCTCGGGCGCGTCCGGGTGGATCGTGCCGGGAGCGTTGTAGTAGGCCGTCCAGAGCTCCCGGCACCTGTCGGCGTGGTTGTTGATGCTGGTCTGGACGCCGTCGAGCTCCGAGCCATACTTGTGGATCACCGGGCCGACCGGCTCGTACAGATCAGCGGCTTCGTAGAGGGTCTCGTAAGAGTCTCCGATGGTCTCCCGCAGGCTCTCGATGGCCTTGCCCTGCTGGTCGTCCGCCCGCGTCTTGATGTCCTTGAGCACATCGGCCGCGTCCCGCATCTGACCGCCGAGCAGCTCGATCTCGGTGCCCCTGGCCATGATCTCATCCGGATCGCCGACCAGACGTATGATTCTGCGCCCCCTGGGCGACTGGTGATACATCTACGTTGCTCCCAATAGTTCCGTAGTCGTCGCCCGGGTCACTTCTCCGGGGTGAGCTTGATGGCGAGATCGGTGTCAAGCTTCTCCACGCCATCGATGATGCCCTGCAGGTGCTCCTGCACCTTGCCGAGGCCTTCCTTGAGCTTGTCCCGCTTGACGTCCCACCGCGTCTCGAAGTCCTCGGCCTTCGACCTCAGCTCATCCTGGTAGAAGGGCGAGCCGATCGAACGCTCCAGGGTCTCTGATCGGCTCACGGAGTTCTCGAACTCGTCGACGATGTTCACCAGCTGCGTGTTCGCGGTCTTCAGCTCGTCAAGCGTGAGATAGATGTCTGCCACGGTGTGGTTCCTTCGGCTCGTCCTGAGTCAGGTGAGGCTGGCCCCCGCGCCTGCTGCCGTCGGGGATGGGAGTGGGGACCGGCCGTCGTGCGGCCGGTCCCCACCGCCTGTCCGGAGTCGATCAGCCGGCGAGCTGGTCGTCCAGGTCGCGGATCGCCTGCGCCATGTCGCGCAGCGCCTGCGCCATGTCGGAGACGCCCTCCGAGGCCTCCTTGAGGCCGCTGGTCAGGTCGTCGTAGCCGTCCTTGAACTTGCCGGACGCCTTCTCCGTCTTGAAGCCGTCCTCGACGAGCTCGTCGACGTAACCCTGGCACTCGGTGAGCGCGTCGTCGATGCTCTCCTTGCCGTCGTCCAGCTTGCCAGCGGTCGACTCCATCTCGTCATACGTTGCACCGAAGTCGGTCATCGATACTACCTTCCTGATGTTCTCGGATGGTGCCCCTCCTGGACCACCTGGGACTACTGTATTGATCCTCGCTCAACGAGCAATGGGGAGCACTACCCACCCAGGCCCGCCGGCTCTGCGGACGCTGCAGCGCCCGCCCGGGCGACACCGTTGCTGGACGGGGGAGCGGCGTCGTCCTCGGAGACGAACGGCAGGTGCATCGTCACCGCCCGTCCCGCCTGCACGAAGATGCCTCGCCCGTCCGGGAAGTCGGTGCGCTTGACCCGCCCGAACGGCACCTTGAACAGGGTGTCCCCGTCGTAGGCGTCCGGCTTCAAGGCGATCCCCTGCCGTGCGGACTTCCATTCGCCGAGCACACCCGACCCGCCACCTGCGCGGCTCACGTCGGACTCGCCGATCAGGAGGTGGTCGCTGTTGTTGATCGCCTGCAGCAGCCCGCGCATGGTCCGGTCGGCCGGCCCGTCGGCCAGGTGCGGGATCTCCTCCACCACGATCATGATCCGGTCGGTCACGGACTCGTCGCCCACGATGTCCACCAGCTCGGCAGCGAGTTCCTTCTCGTCGTCGGGCCGCACCGCACTGCGCACCCACGGCCGGAAGTCGGCGAGCTGGGCGCGCCGGTTGCCGAAGTGGAACAGCTTCACGTTTGGGTCGAACCGTTCCATCGCCACCACCAGCGCGCGCAGCGCGTTGGTCTTCCCGGACTGCGGCGGGCCGACGATGGTGAAGGAGCCGACCGGGTCGAAGCCGCGGGGTGCCAGGGTGTCGTCGGCGATGCCGAACACCGGCATCCCGTCCACCTGGTCGGGCATCTCGCGCACGCTGATCCGGGTGGGCAGGGAGCGGATCTCCGGCGCCTCGGGCATGCCCTGCTCACGCAGCTTCTCCGCGAGCTGGTCCAGCGCCTTGGTCTGCTCAGCCACGTTCGTGGTGCCACCGAGCACGGCGACCTGCGCCTCGTTCTTCTCGATCACCGCGCGGCCGGGTGCGGACTGGTCGTCCAGGATGTCCTTGTCCACACCGAGCAGCGAGTACTGGTTCGGGTCGGACAGGCGCATGATGATCTTGCGGGAGATGTTCGCCGAGACCGCGGTCGGCACGGCGCCGCCACGGTCAGCGGTGATGGCCGCGTGCACGCCGAGCGGGCGACCCTCACCGAGGATGCGCATGAACACCTGGTAGAAGGGCGCACGCTGGGAGGAGATCTCCCACTCCTTCTTGAAGTCCGGGTAGTTGTCGATGAGCAGGAAGATGCGCGGCATGGCCGGATCCGCCAGGTCGCGGTACTCGGTCAGGTTCGCCGCGTTCACCTTGGAGAACGCCGCGGAACGCCGGTCCAGCTCCTTGCCGAGGGTGCGCATCAGGCGCTGCACCCGTTCGGCGTCGTCACCGTCGATGACCGAGCCGACGTGCGGGAGCCGTTCCAGCACGCCCAGGGCCCCGGAGGCGAAGTCCAGGCCGTACACCTGGGCGCTGCCCAGGTCCGGGCGCATGCCGGCGGCTGTGGCCAGCGACTTCAGCGCCGTGGACTTGCCAGCACCGGAGGTACCGAGGAACAGGATGGAGCCCTCCCGGTCCGGCACGAAGTAGGTCGCCTTCTGCTCCTGCCGCTCCGGGATGTCGGCGAGCCCGAGCAGCACCTGGCTGTCGCCCTCGGCGGGCAGGTCGGCCAGCTCGACCACCGGTGCCAGGTCGTCCAGCCAGGGCCGGCGCGGCACCATCAGCTGCGCCACGTCCGCGGCCCGGATCAGCGTGTTCACGATCCGCTTCTGGTCGTTCGGGCCGAGGTCCTCGTCGTGGGAGTCCGACTCCGGCGGCCGGTCCGGCTCCCACTCGGTGACCGAGCCGAACCGCAGCTCGGCCACCTTGACCTCCGCGGTGACCACCTCGTTCTGGCTGGTCCAGCCGCCGGCGTAGGCGGACTGGAACGGGGTGAGCCGCCCCGGTCCGGTCTTGGCGATGCCTCGCCCGGGGATGGAGGGTGGGAAGGAGGCGGCGACCACGTCGTCGACGACGTCCCGGGAGTCGGACTCGTCGGCCATCCGCAGCGCCACCCGCAGGTTGGTGTTCGCGCGCAGGTTGTCCTTGATCACGCCCGCGGGGCGCTGGGTGGCCATGATCAGGTGGATGCCCAGGGAACGGCCACGCTGGGCGATGTCCACCACGCCGTCCACGAACTCGGGCACCTCGCCGGCGAGCGCGGCGAACTCGTCGATCACCAGCACCAGCGCCGGCGGGCACTCCGGATCCTGGCGCTTCTCCAGCTCGAGCAGGTCCTTGGCCTTCTTCCGGTTGAACAGGTGCTCCCGGTAGTGCAGCTCGGCCCGCAGGCTGGTCAG
>CAZMDO010000060.1:0-11628 GCA_964564445.1 uncultured Ruaniaceae bacterium
CCCGGACGACCACCGACCAGGCCGGGCGCAACCGACCCCGGTGGGCTCCGCCGTCGCAACCCCGGACGACCACCGACCAGGCCGGGCGCAACCGACCCGGGCGGGCTCCGCCGTCCGGCGGTGGGACCTACGTCCCGGCACGGCCCCTCCCCGGGTGCCTACCGTGGATCGACGGCACTCACGAAGGGCGGTTCACGTGCACACCCACAGCCCCGCGCGGCGGTGCCGCGGCCGGGCGCCCGCTGCCGGCGCGCTGGCACACTGGAGCCATGCTGCCCGCCCCCCGCGCCATCCTGCCTCGCCGGCCCTGGCCGCACCGGGCCCGGGCGGTGCTCACCGGGCACACCGCACCCCGCCCGGCCGGGTTGTCGGTCCTCGACAAGCGCCGGCCGCAACGGTGAGGGTGCCGCAATGAGCTCACCGGTGCTCGATGCCGTGCTGGCGGTCACCTCGCACCTGGACACCCGGCACGTGCTGCGCAGCCTGGTCGAGGCCGCCGTGGAGCTGACCGGGGCGGAGTACGCCGCGATCGCCGTGCTCGAACCCTCCGGCGACGTGGAGACCTTCATCGACACCGACGGCGGGTCGGCGCCGGGGCGGACCGGGTCCGACGAGATCACCCTGGAGGTGCCCGTCCGAGGACCTGACGTCGGCTACGGCACCCTCTCCCTCGGTGGTCGCGACCATGCCTTCACCGCCGAGGAGACCGACCAGGTGCGCCTGCTCGCGGGTGCCGCCGCGATCGCCGTGCACAACGCCCGCCTCTACGACGCCGCCCGCACCCGGGAACGGTGGCTGGCCGTGGGGCAGGAGATCACCACCACCCTGCTCTCCGGCACGGACGTGGAGGAGTCGCTGGCGCTGATCGCCGCCCGCGTGCGGCAGGTGGCCCGGGCCGACACCGCCGTGGTCGTGCTGCCTGGGGTGGGCGATGACTGGGTGATCGAGTTCGCCGACGGCGACCCGGTGGGCGACCTCATCGGCATCGTGATGCCACCCCACGGCCGCGCGATGTCCGTGCTCGCCGACCAGCGCGGGATCATCGTGGACTCCTTCGCTCGGGCGCGCACGCTGCGGGTGCCGGAGTTCGGGCGCTACGGCCCGTCGCTGTACGCACCGCTGGTGGCCGGCGGACGCAGCCTCGGGGTGTTCATCCTGCTCCGGCACAAGGACGCGCCCGAGTTCACCGACAACGAGCTGACCATCGCCGAGTCGATCGCCCGGCAGGCGGCGCTCGCGCTCACCCTGGCCGAGTCCCGGCAGGCGGAGGACCTGGCCAGCCTGCTCGCCGAGCGCGGCCGGATCGCCCGGGACCTGCACGACCTGGCGATCCAGCAGCTGTTCGCCACCGAGCTGCAGCTACGCTCAGCCGGGCAGGCCACCACGGACCCCGCGGCCCGGGAGGCGTTCGAGAGCGCCCTGGCCGGGGTGGACGAGGCGGTCATCCAGATCCGCTCGATCGTGCGCACGCTGCGCACCGACAGCCAGGACTCGCCGCTGCGGGTGCGGTTGGAGCGCGAAGGGTCGCTGGCCCGGATCGGGCTCGGCTTCGCCCCGACGCTGCGCATCGAGGGACCGCAGGCCGAGGACCCGCACCTGGAGGAACGGCTCGGCCCCGACCTCACCGACGACGTGGTGGCCGTGGTCCGGGAGGGGCTGGCCAACGCCGCCCGGCACGCGGGCGCCACCACGGTGGACGTGCAGGTGCAGGTGACCGAGGAGGACCTCACCGTGCGGGTGCGCGATGACGGCTCCGGCCCGGAGGGCACCGGCAGCCGTCGCTCCGGGCTGGCGAACCTGACCGCGCGGGCGCAGGCGCACGACGGCACCTGCACGCTCGGACCCGGCCCCGGTGGCGGCACCGAGCTGGTCTGGACGGCGCGGCGCAGCTGAGGCGAGGACGCGGCTCGCCGGGCCGGGTGGCTGGGCCGGGCCGCCCGGCCGAGCGGGGCTGCCCGGCCGGGTGGCTGGGCGGCTAGACCCCGTCCGTCAGCGACCAGACCAGCACCTGCGTGGGTGCCAAGCGGACCTGCTCACCGGCGGCCAGGCGGCGGTCCTGGAGCAGATCGGTGCCGCCGGCGTGCAGGGTGACCTCGACCGCGTCCGCCCCGTGGTTGAGCAGGTAGGCCACCCGGTGCTGCGGACCGACCCGTTCGGCGTACTCCAGGTCTGCACTGACGCCCGCGTACGGCCCGTGCAGCCGGTGCCGAGCCAGCACCTGGTCGATGATCGCGTCCAGGCCGACCTGCTCGACACCGGCGCCGACGTACCACGCCTGCCCTCCGCCGTCACCGACCTGGTGCCGGGTGACCGCGGGCGTGCCGGCGTAGAAGTCCGACCCGTAGGTACCCACCACCTGGGCCCCGGTGGGCACGAGGAGCTCCATCACCAGGGCGGCGGGCGCCTCGACCACGCCGGCGTCCAGGGTGAGGGTGACCGGGTTGGTCACTCCCGGCTCGGCGGAGTCGACCTCCTCCACCCGCAGACCGAACAGCTCGGCGAGCGGGCCGGGGGCATCCATCGGGAAGGCGTTGGTGCTGGCGTCCACCCGACCCGCCCAGAACGTGGTCAGCACGCTGCCGCCCCGGTCGGTGACGGCCCTGAGCCGCTCGGCGACGTCCCCCTTGAGCAGGTGCAGCAGCGGGGCGAGAACCACCTCGTATCCGTCCAGGTCGGCGCCCATCGGCACCACGTCCACCGCCGCCTGCGCCCGCCAGAGCGCCCGGTAGTAGCCGAGCACCGTGTCCAGGTAGCTGACGTGCCGGTTGAAGCCGTCGGTCATCTCGGTGGCCCACCAGTTGTCCCAGTCGAAGACCAGCGCGACCTTCGCCGGGGTGCGGCCGGCGAGCACGCGGGTGCCGGCACGCTCGAGGTCGGCGCCGAGCTCTGCCACCTCCCGGAACGGGCGGGTGTCGGTGCGGCCGGCGTGGTCCAGCACGGCACCGTGGTACTTCTCGCACGCTCCGCGGGAGGCGCGCAGCTGGAAGTAGAGCACCGCGTCGGCGCCGTGGGCCACGGACTGCCAGGACCACAGGGCCAGCACCCCGGGCCGCTTGACCGGGTTCACGTCCCGGCTCGCGGTGATCGTGGGCGTCTGCTCCATCACCCAGAACGGGTCACCGCGCTTCAGCCCGCGCATCAGGTCGTGGCAGAACGCCATCCGCACGTGCTGGCCACGCCCGGGCGGGTAGTTGTCCCAGGAGGCGAGGTCCAGGTGCGGTGCCCAGCGGTGGTAGTCCAGCGGCCGGAACGCACCCATGAAGTTGGTGGTCACCGGGGTGCGGGAGTCGTGCTCGCGGATCCGGTCCTTCTCCGCGAGGAAGTTGCCCAGCAGGGCGTCGGTGGCGAACCGGCGGTAGTCCAGGGTGATGCCCTGGAAGGCGGTGTGGTTGGGTCCGCGCCAGTGCTCGCTGAGCGCGCTGGGCACCTGGATCTGCTCCCAGTCGGTGAACAGGTGCGACCAGAACATCGTGTTCCACGCCTCGTTCAGCTCCTCCAGGCTGGAGTACTTGTGCTGCAGCCAGGTGCGGAACGCTGCGGCGCAGCGCGGGCAGTAGCAGGATCCCTCTGGGCCGCCGTACTCGTTGCCCACGTGCCAGGCGACCAGTCCCGGGGTGCCGGCGTAGCGCTCGGCCAGCCGGCCGGCGAGCTCGGCGGAGAGCCGTTGGAACACCGGGGAGCTCGGGCAGTGGTTGTGCCGCTGGCCGTAGGTGTGCACCCGGCCCTCGAAGTCGGTACGGCACACCTCCGGATAGGCGTGCGCCAGCCAGGGTGGCATCGCTCCGGTGGCGGTGGCCAGCACGATGTCCCGCCCGCCGGCCACCGCACGCTCGACGATCGCGTCCAGCAGGCTGAAGTCATACCGGTCCTCGGCCGGTTGCAGGTGCGACCAGCCGAAGATGCCCAGGCTCACGGTGTTCAGGCGGGCGAGGTCGAAGGCGGCATAGTCCTCCTCCCACACGGCGGCGGGCCACTGCTCCGGGTTGTAGTCGCCGCCGTAGCGGACCGATCCCTGCGGCAGGCCGGGGCGTGCTGACGGCGTAGGGGTCGACATCGGTGTCCTCCAGGTGGTCGCGACCGAGACTCGGGTCAGAATCATCGAAAGTATCAGCGCTCGCGCTGCCCGGCGTTGCTCCGCCGAGACCCGCGCATGCTGGCCTGGAAGAGCACCCTACCCCGACCGCGTGCCGACAGACATGGCCCGACCGCCCGGCGGAACCGATTATCATTTGCTCGATAGTTTCGGTAGAGTTGGTCAGGACCGGATGCCGACGCGGCGCGGGTGTCCGCCAGCGGGTGCACCGAGCGCCCTGCTACGTTCGACCCCGAAAGTTGCGAGACATGGTCCTGGAAGTCACGAGGCAACGATGAGCACAGCATCCGCACCCGACGGTGCCCCGGAGAAGCCGGGCGGCAGCACGCCGTCCGGCTCCCGCCCGCGCGCCACGATCGCCTCCATCGCCGCCGAGGCCGGGGTATCGGTGCCGACCGTCTCCAAGGTGCTCAACGGCCGCTCCGACGTGGCCCGCGCCACCCGCGCCCGGGTAGAAGAGGTGATGGCCCGCCACCAGTACAAGCGCCGCTCGCGTGGGCCCTCCCCCTCCGGCCCCCCGCTGGTGGACCTGGTGTTCCACGAGATGGAGTCCGAGTGGGCGCTGGAGATCGTCCGCGGGGTGGAGACCGTGCTGGCCGACCTCGGCGCCAGCGTGGTGCTGACCGCCTCCGGCGGCAAGCACCGGCCCGGCCAGCAGTGGCTGGACGGCGTGCTGGCCCGGCGGCCGATGGGCGTGATCCTGGTGATGTCCACCCTCACCTCCGGCCAGCGGGAGCAGCTGGAGTCCCGCTCCATCCCGTTCGTGGCCCTGGACACCGACGGCGAGCCGCCCGCCGGGGTGCCCGCGGTCGGCTCGACGAACTGGGACGGCGGGATGGCCGCCACCCGGCACCTGATCGAGCTCGGGCACCGGCGCATCGCGGTGGTCTCCGGTCCCAAGGACGTGCTCTGCTCCCGGGCACGCGTGGACGGGTTCCGCAGCGCGCACGAACGCGCCGGCCTGGTCTACGACCCGGAGCTGATCCGCTGGGGCGACTTCTACATCGCCGGCGGCTACGAGCACGCCATGGAGCTGCTCGCCCGACCCGACCGACCGACCGCCATCTTCGCCGGGGCGGACATGCAGGCCGTCGGTGTGCTGCGCGCCGCCCGCGAGCTCGGGCTGAGCGTGCCGCGGGACCTCTCCGTGGTCGGCTACGATAACCTGCCGCTGGCGGACTGGTTCTCACCACGGCTGACCACGGTGAACCAACCGCTGCAGGCGATGGCCAAGACCGCCACCTCGATGATGCTCTCCCTTGCCGAGGGCAAGCAGCCCCCGGCGTTGCGGGTGGACCTGGCCACCGACCTGGTGGTGCGGGAGAGCACCGCCGCCCCGCCGCACGGGGTGCGCAGCTAGCAGCCGGCGCCCGTCATGCGGTGCCCAGCCGGTGCAGGAACAGCGCGACGCCGAGGGCGGTGTGGGCGATCTCGTCCGGGTGCACGCTCTCGTTCGGCGCGTGCATCGCACTGGCTGGGTCGGACAGACCCAGCATCACGATCGAGGCGAGGGGCTGGGCCTGGGCGAGTGCCGCCGTCAACGGGATGGACCCGCCCATGCCGGCGGTGATGGTCTCCCGGCCGAACGACTCGGTGAGCGCCTGGCTGAGCTGGGCGAACGCCGTCGTGTCCGTCCTGGCGGCGAACGGGGCGCCGAGGCCTTGCACCTCGGTGCGCACCCGCACACCCCACGGAGCCACCTGCCGCAGGTGTGCCATCAGTGCCTCGGCGGCCTCGCCGGGGTCCGTGCCCGGCGGTACGCGCAGGTTGAGCCGGGCGCCGGCCCGCGGCTGGATGGCGGCTACCGCACCGGTCACCGCGGGGGCGTCGATGCCCAGGATGGTCACCGTCGGGCGGGCCCAGAGCATGTCGGCCACGGACCCGGAACCGAGCACCTGGGTGCCCTCGAGCATGCCGGCGTCGGTGCGGAAGTCTGCCTCGGCGTACTCGGAGCCGGCCCAGGTGCCACCGGCATCCAGCCCGGTGATCGTGGTGTTGCCGTCGGCATCGCGCAGCGTGGCCAGCATTGCCACCAGGGCGGCCAGCGCGTCCGGGGCGGCACCGCCGAAGGCCCCGGAGTGCAGCTCGCCGCGGAGCGCCTCCACCTCCACCACCACGTCGGCCACCCCGCGCAGCGCCACGGTCAGGGTCGGTTGGCCCACCCGCACGTTGCCGGTGTCCTGGATGAGGATCGCCTCGGCGTCGAAGGTCTCCGGGTGGGCGGCCACGTACTGCTCCAGACCGGCGGTGCCCTGCTCCTCGGAGCCCTCGATCACCACGGTGAGGGAGACCGGCAGGTCCCCGGTGGCCAGCAACGCCCGCAGCGCGGTCAGGTGGGTGACGATGCTGCCCTTGCAGTCGGCGGCACCGCGGCCGTAGTAGCGCCCGTCGCGTTCGGTCAGTGTCCACGGGTCGCTGACCCAGCCGGCGGGCGGGGCGGGCTGCACGTCGTAGTGGGCGTAGAGCAGCACCCGCGGGGCACCGACGGGGCCCTGGTAGGTGCCGATCACGGCGTCGCTGCCGTCCGGGGTGCGTACCAGGTCGGTGTCGGTCAGGCCGAGGTCCACGAACGCCCGGCGCACCCACTCGGCGGCCAGCCGGCACTGCTCGGGGTCCTCCACGGACCGGTCCTGCACCGAGCGCAGCGCGACCAGCTCGCGCAGGTCCGCCAGGGCACGGGGCATGAGGTTCTCGACGGCGGTGGTCAGGTTCTGCTCGCGCGTGGACACGTCCTGGGGTTCTCCTTCGTCGGTGGCTCAGCCGGAACGGGCGCGCCAGCGTCCGCCCCGGTGCCCGGCCACCCAGGCGGCCACCTGGGTGCGCCGCTGCAGGCCCATCTTCGCCAGCAGCGAGGTCACATGGTTCTTCACCGTCTTCTCCGCCATGCCGAGCCGGTCGGCGATCTCCCGGTTGGAGCAGCCCTCGCCGATCAGGTCGACCACGCGCCGCTCGGTCGCGGTGAGCATCGCCGTGGGGTCGTCCTGGCTGCGCCGGCGGCGGTCCAGCTGGCGCGGGTGCAGCAGCGTGCGGCCGGCGGCCACGGTCCGGACCGCGTGCACGATCTCGTCCCCGCGCACCGACTTCAGCACGAACGCGTGCGCGCCCGCCTCCAGGGCCGCGGCCACCGCGTCGTCGTCCCCGAAGGAGGTGAGCACCACCGAGCGGGCCTCCGGCAGCTCGGTGCGGGCGGCGGAGATCACGTCCAGCCCGGTGCCGTCCGGCAGCTGCAGGTCGACCAGCAGGAGCTCGGGCCGGACCAGGGCCATCCGGCGGGTCGCTTCGGCGACCGTGCCGGCCTCGGCCACCACGGTGAGGTCGTCCTGGCTCTCCAGCACCTCAGCGATCCCACGGCGGACGATCTCGTGGTCGTCCACGATCATCACGCGCACCGGCTGCTCCACGCCCTCAGCCTATCCGGGCGGAGGGGCGCTGGAGCGGCGGACCTGCAGCTCCACGTCCAGCACGACCTGGGGCGGCTCGGCACTGCCCCGGTCCGCCGCCACGAGCAGGCCGGCGGCCCGTTCGCCGATCTCGATGGTCGGCACGGCCACGGTGGTCAGCGGCGGGGCGAGCAGCCGGGCCACCGGCACGTCGTCGAAACCGACCACGGACATCTGCCCGGGCACGTCCACACCGCGTTCGGCGAGCCGGCCGAGCACCCCCAGGGCCAGCTGGTCGTTGAACGCCACCACGGCGCTCACCCCGGCGGCGATCGCCAGGTCGGCGGCTGCCACCCCGCCGGCCTGGGAGGCGCGGAAGGCCCCGAGGTCCACGATCTCCTGACCGGCGGGCAGCTCGACGGCGGCCAGGCCGGCCCGGCGGCGAGAGTCGGACCAGGACGTGGTGGGACCGCCGGCGTAGCCGATCCGCCGGTGGCCCAGCGCCAGCAGGTGGGTGACCGACTGCCGGATGCCGTCGGCGTTGTCACCGACCACGCTCGCCAGCCCGGCGAGCTCCCGGTTGATCAGCACGACGGCGCAGCGCTGGGCCAGGTCTGTCAGGTCACCATCGCTGATCCGCGGGGAGGCGAGGATGAGCCGGTCCACCACGGTGGCGAGCTGGTCGAGCACCTCGCGCTCGGCGTCGGGGTCCTCGTCGGTATCGGCGATCATGGCGCTCAGGCCGGCCGCCCGCACCCGTCGCTGCATCCCCTTGGCCACCGAGGAGTAGAAGGAGTTCTGCAGGTCGGGCACCACCAGGGCGATCGACTGGCCCCGGCCGGTGACCAGCTGGCGGGCGGCCCGGTTGGGCTGGTAGCCCAGCTCCTCGGCCGCGCGACGTACCCGCTCCCGGGTGCCTGCCGCCACGATGGTGGAGCCGGCCAGAGCGCGGGAGACGGTGGCGATCGAGACGCCGGAGGCGCGGGCGACATCCCGGATGGTGGTGACCATCACGCCTCCTCTCGACCGCCTTCCTGCTCGTGATCCTGCCAGAAGCAACCCTGCACCACAAACGTTTACACCACCATTGTCGCCGAGCGGCTGGCCATGCTAACGTCGACACCCAGCCCTTCGATGTAAACGTTTGTGACGCGGTGGTGCGACGCGCGTCACGGAGAGGACGGCCACTGTGGCCCAGGAACTGCTGGAACGGATCGGAGCGGCCCGGCTGGTGCCCGTCGTGGTCCTGGACGATGCCGCCCAGGCGGCCCCGCTGGCCGAGGCCCTGGTGGCCGGCGGCCTGCCGGTCGCCGAGGTCACGTTCCGTACCGCCGCCGCGGTGGAGTCGATCGCAGCGATGTCCGCCCGGGGGGACATGCTCGTGGGCGCCGGCACGGTGCTCACACCGGAGCAGGTGGACGCGGCCGTGGACGCCGGTGCCTCCTACATCGTCTCCCCCGGCTTCTCCGAGGCTGTGGTGCGCCGCTGCGCCGAGCGCGGTGTGCTCGCCCTGCCCGGCACGGTGACCGCCACCGAGGTCCAGGCGGCGCTGGCCGCGGGGCTGCAGGCGGTGAAGTTCTTCCCCGCCCAGACCTCCGGGGGCGCCCCGGCGATCAAGGCGCTGGCGGGCCCGTTCGGGGACCTGAAGTTCGTGCCCACCGGCGGCATCGGCCCGAAGAACCTGGCCGAGTACACCGCGATCCCGGCCGTGCTGGCCGTCGGCGGCAGCTGGATGGTGCCGCGGGACGCGATCGCAGCCGGTGACTTCGAGCGGGTCACCACCCTGACCACCGAGGCCGTCGCGCTGGTCGCGGCCTGAGAACGAGGAGGAACCTGATGACCCTGAGCATCCGCCCGGCGTCCGAGTGCCGCTACGACATCATCTCCCTGGGCGAGGTGATGCTCCGGCTCGACCCCGGTGAGGGGCGCATCCGCACCACTCGCAGCTTCCAGGTCTGGGAGGGCGGCGGCGAGTACAACGTGGCCCGCGGTCTGCGCCGAGCCTTCGGGCTGCGCGCCGGGGTGGTCACCGCCCTGGCGGACAACCCGGTGGGCCACCTGGTGGAGGACTTCATCCTCACCGGCGGCGTGGACACCTCGCTGATCAGGTGGGCCGAGTTCGACGGCATCGGCCGCGAGGTGCGCAACGGCCTGAACTTCACCGAGCGCGGCTTCGGTGTGCGCGGCGCGGTCGGCGTCTCCGACCGTGGGCACACCGCCGCCAGCCAGCTCAAGCCCGGTGACATCGACTTCGAGCACATCTTCGGCGAGCTCGGCGTGCGCTGGCTGCACACCGGCGGCATCTTCGCCGCGCTGAGCGAGTCCACCGCCGAGGTGGTGATCGAGGCGGTCACGGCGGCCAAGAAGCACGGCACCGTGGTCTCCTACGACCTGAACTACCGCCCGAGCCTGTGGAAGTCGATCGGCGGGCAGGCCAAGGCGCAGGAGGTGAACAAGCGGATCGCGGAGCACATCGACGTGATGATCGGCAACGAGGAGGACTTCACCGCCTCGCTCGGCTTCGAGGTTCCCGGGGTGGACGAGAACCTCTCCGACCTGGACATCGCCAGCTTCAAGTCGATGATCGCCACTGCCTCGCAGGCGTACCCGAACTTCCAGGTGATCGGCAACACGCTGCGCACCGTGCACACTGCCTCGGACAACGACTGGGGCGCGATCGCGTGGAGCAAGGACGAGGGCTTCGCCCAGGCCACCCACCGTGAGCACCTGGAGATCCTCGACCGGGTGGGCGGTGGCGACTCGTTCGCCTCCGGCCTGATCTTCGGCCTGCTCTCCGGCGAGCCGCTGGCCACCGCGGTGGAGTACGGCGCCGCGCACGGGGCGCTGGCGATGACCACCCCGGGCGACACCTCGATGGTCACCAAGGCCGAGGTGGTCAAGCTCGCCGGTGGCGGCAGCGCCCGCGTGGACCGCTGAACCCCGCACGACCGGTCCGCGCCTGAGCGCGGGCCGGTCCCCCATACCCACGAACGCCCTTCTTCGCGGCCAGAGGTCACGCTGTGTCCGCGCGGGAGGGCGTTCGTGCCTACCCTGCTGAGTGCCGGTCCAGGCCATCGGCGAGGCTGGCGAGCCATGCTCGCGCGGCCGTCTCGTCCTCGAGACGATGATTGGCGAGACGCTCGAGCTCAGTGAAGGGCAGGTTGGTCCGCACGAGCAGGTCCTGCAGGCCGCTGCGGGTCTCGGCGACCACCGCGTCCTGGTTCTCGGTGACGAACTCCTCGAGGCGCTGCTCCTCGCTCTGCTCCCCGACCGTCCGGTCCAGATAGGCGGAGAGCAAGGTGACCACCGTTGGCGGGATGTCTCCCGTCATGCCGTGGGGAAGGCCGTGAGGATGTGCCACTTTCCCCCTCCTTCCCGCTTCACCACGATCTTGACCCCGTACAGCGCATTGACCTTCTCGATCTCTTTGCCGGCCCTCCGCGCACCCAGCCCAACGGGCGCCTTGACTCTGACCGTGAACGCCTGCTTGTCGGCACCGCCTCTGGCAGCCACGAACCTCGCGATCGCCTTCTGGTTCATCCTGCGACAGAAGTCGACCGCGCGGTCGGCGTGCGCCTCGTCGTAGAACGAGGTCGCAAGCACGAGATTCGTCTGCGCCTCGAGCCGATCTTCGAGAAAGCGCCAATCCTTGCCTACGTGCCTCTCGATGGCGTGGCCCGTCGGTTCAGCGCCCTTGGACCGCGCCGAGCCCTTCTCGTGCTCGGCGATCTTCACCCCGCGTCCCCGTTGGACCTGGGCGATCGCCGCCTGGTTCCCGGCAGCGCGCTGCAGCTCGAAGAGCCCCCGAGCGCTCGCCGAAAGCGTGCCCGCCTTCGACCGCCGCTGTTCATACACGCCCTGCGAGAGTGTCCTGCGCGCTTGTACAGCCCTCATTTGCTCAGAGTAGACCCGCTGCCCTCTCTCTGGCTACGGGTGCACCAGCGGGGGTGTCCATCGGGCTGGCGAGCAGCGCGCGGCCTCGGCTCCGTTGTTCCCGTTCGGCAGCCGGCTCGCCCAGGCGTGACCCCGGAGCACGAGCACTCGTCGGAACTCACGAGTGCATCGATTCAACCTTCGCGGGGGCGGCGGAGGGGTCAGCGGCGGGGGCGGCGGAGGGGTCAGCGGCGGGGGCGGCGCTGGCAGCGTGGACAGAAG
>CAZMDO010000061.1:0-11600 GCA_964564445.1 uncultured Ruaniaceae bacterium
GCCCCCGGCGGCTTCTGGGCCGAGCGCCCCTGGCCCTGACCGCTCCGCCGCCCGCTTCTGCCGCCCCGCTGCCGCCGCCCGCCCGCCCTGGCGTGAATCGATTCATTCGTGACTCGGTGCGATGGTTCGTGCTCCGGGGGCACGAGCCGCCGTCGGCGGTCGCGATCGCGTGGGCTGGGTAGTTCGCCGGGAGGGTGGCGCGCCGGGCCTGGGCTCCCGGGCGCTGGCGCTGGGTACGGGGTCGCGGGCGCCGCTCGGGTGAGGTCGCGCGCCGCTCGGGTGGGGTCGGGCGCCGCTCGGGTGCGGTCGCGGGCGATCGTTCCGGCAGGAGCGAGGTGCCGCACGCGCCGGGGAATCTTCCCGCGCTCGACGGCGTTGCTCGCGGTGGTAGGTGCACTCGCCCGCCGTTGTCGCTTCCCAAGGAGACCCCAGACCATGCCGCCCGTGCTCTCCCTGCTGGACCTCGCCGTCGTCGGACGTGAGCAGACCGTGCAGGAGGGGCTGGCCGGCACGGTGGCGCTGGCCCAGGCGGCCGAACGGTGCGGGTACGAACGCGTCTGGTACGCGGAGCACCACAACAACCCCTCGATCGCCTCCTCGGCCACCAGCGTGCTGATCGCGCACGTGGCCGCGCACACCGAGTCGATCCGGCTCGGCGCCGGTGGGGTGATGCTGCCGAACCACGCGCCACTGGTGATTGCCGAGCAGTACGGCACCCTGGCGAGCCTGCACCCGGGACGCATCGACCTGGGGCTCGGCCGGGCGCCGGGCACCGACCCGACCACGATGCGCGCGCTGCGCCGGGACGCCCGCAGCGCCGAGAGCTTCCCGGACGACGTCGCCGAGCTGGGCGCCTACCTGCGGGGCGAGTCGCTGCTGCCGGGCGTGAACGCCTACCCGGGCAAGGGCACCGACGTGCCGCTGTACATCCTCGGATCCTCCCTGTTCGGGGCCAAGCTGGCCGCCGCGATGGGGCTGCCGTACGCGTTCGCCTCGCACTTCGCGCCCGCCGCGCTCGAGGACGCGGTGGCCGCCTACCGCAGCGAGTTCCGGCCCTCGGAGCAGCTCGCCGAGCCGTACGTGATCGCCGGGGTCGGCGCCATCGCCACCGACACCGGTGAGGAGGCCGCCACCCAGCTGCTCGCTGCGCAGCGCCGGCGGGTGCAGCTGCTCCTCCCGCCGGGGCGCACCCTCACCGACGAGGAGGCCGATGCCGTGCTCGCCTCCCCGCACGGCCGGCAGATGATGGACATGATGCGCTACACCGCCGTCGGGACCCGGGAGCAGGTGGGCACCTACCTGACCGAGTTTGCCACGCACGCCCGGGCCGACGAGCTGATCATCGCCCTGCACGCCGACAGGGTGGACCAGCGCGTGCGCGCCGCGGAGATCATCGCCGAGGCCGTCGCCGGCTGAGAGCAGGCACAATGGCACGGTGACTGGCCAGGAGACCCTGACCGCGCCGCCGAGTCTGCGCTGGCGTACCGTGCTGCCGGCCCTCGGGGTGTCGCTGAGCGCGTTCCTGCTCTTCGGCCTGATGCTGCCCGGCTGGGGGCACGCGCTGCTGGTGGTCAGCCTGGCCGCAGCGTGGTGGTTCGATCGCGAGCTCGGCAAGGACCTGACCCTGATCGGCATCGGGGTGGCGATCGTGTCCACCACGTCGGTGGCGGCGGACGTGCACTGGGACCGGTTCTTCACCATCGGCACCGTGCTCGCGCTCGCGGTGGCCACCCCGTTGCTGGTGGACCGGCTGCTGTACCGGCGGCGGGCGATCCGGTTCCCGTGGCGCACCGGCAAGAAGTGGTCGCCGATCGAGCGCAGCTACCTCGTGCTGGTGCCGTTCCTCGGCTGGCTGATCCTGCCGTTCTACTTCATCACCTCCGGCGCCTACCTGAACTGGCCGCACATCACCTCGGTGAGCGAGCTTGCCCGGTTCTTCGTCGGGGTGAACTTCGTGGGCACATGGGACGAGCTGTTCTTCATCTGCACCTGCTTCGCGCTGCTGCGCCGGCACTTCCCGGTGTGGGCGGCGAACCTGCTGCAGGCCACGATCTTCGTCTCGTTCCTGTGGGAGCTCGGGTACCGGGAGTGGGGTCCGTTCCTCACCGCCCCGTTCGCGCTGCTGCAGGGCTGGATCTTCACCAAGACCGGGTCGCTGACGTACGTGCTGATCGTGCACCTGCTCTTCGACGTGGTGGTGTTCGCCTCCATCGTGCACGCGCACAACCCAACCTGGATCCCGATCTTCCTGGTGTGAGCCGGGGCAACGGAGCCCGGACACCGTCTGCGGCCTTGCGCGGCTATCCACAATGCCTGCCGCAGGTGAGGTCGCGGCGTGCCAAGATGGCCCCATGGCCGTCCCGCTCCTCGACCGTGCGATCTACTCCTACTCGGATGTTGATCGCTTGGTCGGTCTGCACGCTGGGACGGCGCGCAGGTGGCTCGAAGGTTATGTCCGGGCTGGGCGCTTCTACGAGCCGGTCCTCCGCCCCGAGGTCACCGGGAGCGACAGTGTGACCTGGGGTGAGATGGTGGAAGCACGGCTGCTCGCCGAGTTCCGGAGCCGTTCCGTTCCCGTACAGCGGATGCGCCCAGCGATCGTCGAGCTGCGCAACGAGTTCGGCCCCTATCCGTTGGCGCACGCTCGACCCCTGCTCGACGTCGAAGGTCGCGAACTGGTTCGGTACGTGCAGGATCGAGTCGGGCTTGAGCCGCGCCTGCAGCTGGTGGTCGTGCGTAACGGGCAGACCGTCTTGGCGGACAGCGCGGAGCGATTCAGCATGTCGATCGACTATCAGGACGGAGTGGCGGGCGCGCTCCGGCCCGAACGGCGGACCCCCGAGGTCGTCATGGACCCGGCACGTTCGTTCGGCCAGCCTGCGGTACGTAGCGTTCGAACCGATGCCCTGGCTGAGGACTATCGCGCCGGTACCAGCCGAGAAGATCTGGCGGACCTGTACGACTTGACCGATGCGCAGGTCGATGCGGCGATTCGGTTCGAGTTGATTGCCGGCGACCGAGTCGCCTGAGCATGGTTGCAGCGCGACTCGTCTACTTCACCGACGAGAACGCGCTGGGACTCGGAAAGCTGCTCCTTCGCAGCGGCGCGGAAGACGTGATCTACCCGGGGCACCGCGACCTACCGGAGGTTCCTCGGGGCACACCGGATCTCGACTGGATGCCGGAGGTAGCCCGGCGAGACCTCGTGGTGCTGACTCGAGACCGCCGGATTCGGACCCGGCCCGCGGAGCTGCGCACCTACTGGGAGTTCGGGATCCGCTCGGTGTGGCTGGGGGCAAAGCAGGATCTCGGCCCCCAGGGCCAGCTGGAGCTTTTCCTGACTCACCGAGTCCGTCTGGAGCGCGAGGCTCGCAAGAGGGGGCCGGGGCCATGGGCACTTGCGATGACGCCGTCGGGACTACGACCGCTCCATCTCCCGGAGCCGTGAGGTGTGCAGTATCGCGCTGTCGGCGTCCCGGCCGGTCGGGCTACGGCGGAGGGGTCGGCGCCGCGGCGGTTTCACCCCTTCAGCCCGGTGTTCGCCAGGCCCTGGATGAACTGCCGCTGGGCGGCGATGAACACGATCAGCACCGGGATCACGGTCAGCGTGGTCGCGGCCAGCTGCACGTTCCAGATCGGCCCGCCATAGGCGTCCACGTACTGGGTCAGTGCCTGCGGCAGGGTGAAGTTCGACTTGCTGGACAGGTACACGATCGGCTCGAGGTACAGGTTCCAGGACTTCAGGAAGGTGAAGATCGCCACCGCCGCGATCGCTGAGCGGGCCAGCGGGAAGGCGATCCGGGCGAAGATCCCGAACCGGCTCAGCCCGTCCATCCGACCGGCTTCCTCCAGCTCGCCCGGGAGCGTGACGAAGAACTGCCGCATGATGAACGTGGCCAGCACGCTCGGCGCGCCCAGGATCGGGATCACGATCAGCGGCCAGTGCGTGTCGATCAGGCCGAGCGAGTTCACCATCTTGAACAGCGGCACGATCGTCACCTCCGACGGCACCAGCAGCCCGGTGAGCACCACCACGAACAGCACGTTCGAGCCGGGGAAGGTGATCCGGGCGAACGCGTACCCGGCCAGCGAGGCGATCGCGATGGTGCCGAGCGTCACCAGCACGGCGATGTAGACGCTGTTGAAGTACTGCTGGCCGAACGGCTGCAGCTCGAACACCTGCTGGTAGGGCTCCAACGACGGCGACTTCGGCCACAGCGTCGGCGGAATCCGCAGGATCTCGCTGGTGGACTTCATGCTCGAGGTGACCATCCACCAGGTCGGGAACACGAACGGCACCGCGAGCAGCACCATCAGCGCCACCATCGACACCCGGCCGAGCCGCTCGATACCGAACGGCTTGCCACCGGGACGGCGCCTACGCACCTCAGGCTGCGCCGTCGGCGGCTCGGGCACGGAGGTGCCGGAGGGCTTCTCTGCCAGATCAGGCCTCATGGAACACCCACTTCCTCCGGGTCTGCCACTGCAGCAGGGTCAGCGCCAGCACGATCACGAACAGCAGCACCGAGATGGCGCTGGCGTAGCCGAACTGGTTGAACTCGAACGCCTGCCGGTACAGGTAGAACACGAGCACGGTGGTGGAGGTGCCGGGGCCGCCGTCGGTGAGCACGTCGATGAGCGCAAACGTCTCCAGCGACCCGACCACGGTGAGGATCGCCACCAGCAGCACCGTGGGACTGATCATCGGCAGGACCACGGACCAGAACCGGCGCACCGCACCGGCGCCGTCCAGGCGCGCGGCCTCCTGGATCTCCTCGGGCACACCCTGCAGCGCGGCCAGGAACAGGATCATGTTCAGGCCCACGTTCTTGAACACCTGCACCACGATTACCGAGATCATCGCGGTCACCGACGTGCGCAGCCAGTTCGGGCCGTCGACGCCGAGGGAGGACAGGAAGGCATTGATGCCGTTGTCGGCCTGCAGCAGGAACCCCCACACGATGGTCCACGCCACCAGCGAGACCACCACCGGGGAGAAGAACAGCACGCGGAAGAACGTGGTGCCGGGCAGCTTCTGGTTCAGCAGCAGCGCCAGCGCCAACGACAGGGTCAGGTTCAGCACCACCACACCGATGGAGAACCACAGGCTCGCCAGCAGCGAGTCGTGCAGCGCCGGGTCCTCCAGCATCGCCGTGTAGTTGTCCGCGCCGACGAACGTGAACGTGTTCGCCAGCACGTTCCACTCGTGCAGGGAGTACCAGGCGACCGCCACCAGCGGGCCGATCACGAACGCGATCGCGCCGATCACGGCCGGGGCCACGAACAGGTACCCGGTCGCCGCGTCACGGCGCCGCCACGCGGACCGGCGGGGTCGCCGGTCCGCGCGCGTTGCGGTGGTGGTGGTCATCAGCCCTGCAGCAGCGACTCGATGGCCGAGCACACGGACGGCGCCACGTCGGCCGCGTCCGCGTCCGGGGTCCACAGCGGGTCGAGCGCGCTGCGCACCGCGGTGTCCAGCTGGGCGAAGTTCGCGTGCGCCGGCTTCGTGGTTGCCCCGCTGATCGAGTCGACGACGATCTGCAGCTGGTCCTGCGAGAACAGCGGGTTGCCCTCAGCGAGGGTCTCCGGGTTCAGCAGGGAGGTCCGCGGCGGCGGGAAGTACAGCGACAGCGACTCGGAGTTCTCCGGGTTGGTGAAGAACGCGAGGAAGTTCGCCGCCGCCTCCGGGTGCGCGCTGTTCGCGAGCACACCCACACCAGCCTGGCCGACCACGTTCTGCTGACCGGCAGGCCCGGCCGGCAGCGGCACGATGTCCCACTCGAAGGACCCGTCCAGGGAGGAGGCGCGGGAGATCTGGGTGATCGTCATCGTGGTGTCGCCGGCGAAGAAGTCCGCCGAGGTGCCCGGCCCGGGGATCGCGCCAGCCTCGAACACCGCGTCGTGGTACCAGCTCAGCGCGTCGATCATCTCCGGGGAGCCGAACTCGCAGCTCGTGCCGTCGGCGCTCCACGGCTCGGCGCCCCAGCCACCCCAGACCGTGGCCAGGTTCGCCCAGATCTGGTAGTCGAAGTCGCGCACCACCATACCGGCGCCACCGAGCTCGTCCACCGAGGCTGCGGAGATGTCCCGGGCGGCGTCGAAGGTCCACTCGCCATCGGCGAGCAGGTCGGCCGGGTTGTCCTGCCCGGACTCGGCGATCCGGTCGGTGTTCACGAACATCACGAACGGAGAGTTCGAGAACGGGTAGGCGTACAGTCCGTCGTCCTGCTGCCACAGCTCCAGGGTCGCCGGGTCCACGTCGGCCAGGTCGTAGCCCTCGGTGGCCTCGAACGTCGGCTTCAGGTCCATCAGTGCTCCGCTGCTGACGAACTCGGGACCGTTGGACTCGAAGATCCACGCCAGGTCAGGGGCGTTGCCGCCGGCGATCTGGGTGGTCAGCGTGGTGGTGTAGTCCTCGAACGGGACGGTCTCGAACGTGACCGACGAGACCTCGTCCGGGTGCTCGGCGATGTAGGCGTCCGCGATGTCGTTGAACAGGCCGAGGTGGTCCTCGGACGCGGTCCAGACGGTCATCCGCAGGTCGACCGGGCCGTCGGCCTCGCCGCCTCCGCCCTCGCTGGAACCGCCGGAACAGGCGGCCAGGGTCAGGGCGCTGACGGTGGCCAGGCCGATGAGCAACGTGCTGCGTTGGTCTCGCACGGTACTTCTCCTTCTTCGGTGGGGCCGGCGGTGTCGCCGGGACTTCGTTGTCGGGTGCGCCGGAGCGCGGGTCAGTAGGGGAATACGGTGTCCGGCCAGGCGAGCTCGACGCCGTCGGCGAGGAGCAGCTCCTGGAGCGCGGTCACGGCGGCCGGGTCGGCGTGCACCTCGGCGGGGGTGGTGCCGCTGTGCAGGCAGGTCGCGGCGAGCACACCGGCGGCTTCGCCCACGTTCCACTCCACCGGGTGCAGCCGGTAGCAGCCGTTGGTGATGTGCGTGGTGCCGATGTTCTTCGCCCCGGCGAGCAGGTTGCCGCCGCGGCGTGGGATCAGCGCGCCCAGAGGGATCTGGAACGGTGCCGCGGGCACGTCGATGTAGTTGTCGCCCCCGGTGGAGGGGTGCAGGTCGATCCGGTACATGCCCACGCCCACGCTGTCGGGGTAGCTGCGGGCGGTGTCCTCGCCACGCGCTGCGGGGGAGACGTCCTGCTCGGTGATGGTCTCCAGCGCCCGGATGCGCCGGCCCTCGCGGTGGTAGGGCGCCATCGCCAGGCCGTCCTCGGTGCCCATCAGGTCCGGGCGGAGCCGCAGACCCGGCCAGCCGCGACCGCCGTCCGGCCGGGGCGCCTCGGTCTGCATCCAGTACAGCATCGACAGGCTCAGCTGCTTGGCGTCGGCGAGCCGCTGGCTGGCGACCTCGGCCGGGACGTCCAGCACCGGTGCCTCGAAGTAGTCGATGCTGGGCCAGTTGACCAGCGTCACGTCGCTGGTGAAGGCGCCGGGCGTGTGCATGTCCCGGGCGATGATCCGGCGGAAGGACCACAGGTTGGTGTCGCCGGGGTTCTTGCTCTGGTCGGCATCCACCGCGAGCACGTCGTCGCCGGGGTTGGGCGCGAACATGCGGTGGGTGATCTCCAGGGTGCGTGGGTGCGGTGCGGACCAGCCGAGCAGGGGTCCACCCCAGAACTCGGGCTGGACGCGGCGCCACTTCTCGTACTGCTCGGGCTTGTCGATGGTGTGGTCGGCGCCGGCGTCGTGCTCCACGGCGAAGCAGATGCTCAGCGCCTGCACGTTGTCCGGCTGGGCGTCCTCGGGGGCGCTCGGCTCGCCGGTCTCGGCGCGGGACTCGAAGCCGGTGACGTACTCGATCCCGGCCAGCGGGAGCAGCTCCCCGGTCTCGGTCGCGTCGATCACCAGCTGGGAGCGGATCGTGCGCTGCCTGCCGGTGCGCACATCGGTCAGCTCGACGGCGGAGATCACCTGGTCCTGGGCGCTCGCTCCCGTAGGGCGCATGCCGGTGTACAGACGTACCTGGCCGCTCGCGGTGTACGGGGCGAGCATCTCCTCGAGCACGGCCAGCGCGACCCGTGGCTCGTGGCAGAGCTTGCTCACCCAGCCGGCACCGGGGTTCAGGTCGGCACGGTCGCGAGCGGCGTCGATGAGCGGGTACGCGCGGCGGTAGTAGTCGCGGATGCCGTCCCGGAACGCCCGGTAGGAGCGGGTGCAGCCGAAGTCTTCGATCCACGGGTGCTCGTCCGGCGGCACCGCCTGGGAGGTGGACTGCCCGCCGATCCAGTCGAACTCCTCGGTCAGCACCACCCGCGCGCCGTGGCGGGCGGCGGCGAGGGCGGCGGCCACACCGCCCAGCCCACCGCCCACGATCAGGATCTGGGTCGCGTCGTCGTGCACGGTCGTCATGCCTGAGGGTTCTCCTTGGTCGTGGTGCTGGGTCCTCCCGGTGCGGGAGGAGCGATGGTCTCGCCGTCGACGAGCTCACACGGGATGAGGGTCTGCTGGGCGAGGAGGTCCGCCGCGGTGTGAGCGGCGGTGGCGGCCGGGTGGGTGGTGGCCGTCTCGGCCGGTGTCGGCACGACTCCGGTGGCGCCCAGGTCGCGCTGGTCGCCGAACTGGCCGAGCACGATGCGCAGCGCCTCGATGCCCATCTGCTGGCGCGGGATGGTGAAGCCGGACCAGGACACCTCGCCGGGATCGCGCTGCTCCGGGTCACCGAGCCTGGCGATCGACAGGTCACCGGGTACGCCGAGCCCCCGGTCGAGCGCTGCGGCGCGGATCGGCCGGGCCAGGTCCGAGGTGGTCAGCAACGCGGTGATCCGGTGGGCGGCGATGGTCTCGAACAGCTCGGCGGAGGCCGGGTCGGGTTCGTCGAGCACCACCGGGAGCAGCCCGGCGGCCCGCATCGCCCGGCGGTAACCGCGCAGGCGGTCCTGCGTGGACTCGTGCGGGGTGAACTCGGTGACCATCGCGATCTGTCGGTGGCCCAGTCCGATCAGCCGTTCGGTGATCTTCTCGGTGGCGGTGTCGTAGTCGGCGCCGGCGTAGGGCACGCTCACCCCCGGTGCGGTACGGCGACCGATGAACGCGAACGGGAAGTCCTGGCTCGCCAGCGCGGTGAGGTCATCGGGGTGGGAGTGCCGGCCGAGCAGCACGCAGCCGTCCGCCAGGCGCAACCGGTGGATGCCGCCGCTGGCCAGCAGCTGTCGCTCCCGCCCGGCGGACATCGAGGTAAACAGCACCAGGTCCACACCCTGCCGCTGCGCCTCTTCCTCCACGCCCTCCAGGAACGGCTGGTAGAAGTCCCCCGCGCGGTGCGGGAACACCGGTTCGTAGGTGTACACACCGATGAGCGCATTGCGGCCACCCGCCAGGCGCTGTGCGATCGGGTTGGCCACGTAGCCGGTCATCTCGATCGCCTTGAGCACCCGCTGGCGCGCGTCTTCGCCGACCCGGCGCTGGGCGATGCCGGTGCCGTTGAGCACCATCGACACCACCGTCTGGCTCACCCCGGCGAGCCGGGCGACCTCGGCCTGGGTGACCCGGGCGGACTGTGAACGTCGTCGTGGCATCGGGCCTCCTTCGGCTGCACGCGCGGGGCGGGTGGGCGCCCGACCGGACGGGTCGGGTGGGTGAGGACGAGTGAAAGAGGTTTTGCGCAAAACTGCAAGGGTCGTGAGCAACTTGGTGTAGAAGTCCATGGCCTGCCGGGTGCCAGTGCCCATCGACGTACTACGGAAAATCACCGCACCGACCCGAGCGGCGCCCTCGCGTGGAAACCTGCTGGGGCTCTGGCACCAGTAACCGTCCACACGAGAGTGGGAGGCGCCGGACCGGGACGGCGGAGGGTGGGTAGCGCGGCGACGTGGCCGACCTCACGGGCGTCCGGGCGTGCAGCAGGGGCGGCCCGGGCGGGGGAGGACTACCCTCGTTCGCGGCCTGGCGCGTGCGCGCGGGCCAAGAACGGGAGGGCCGATGGCTGTGCAGGAGAACGAGGAGAGCGACGCGACCGAGGGCGAGCACACCCCGCCAGCCCCGCCCGCTGCAGAGGTGCAGACCGGGTCGACTGCCGCCGACGGTGAGTCCGCAGTGCCGGCCGACGGTGAGTCCGCAGTGCCGGCCGACGGTGAGTCCACAGCGCCGGCCGACGCCGGGCCTGCAGCCGAAGAGGCGGACACCGAGCCCGACCGAGCTGACCCCGCGGCCCCTGCCCCCGCTGCCTCCGCCCCCACCCCGCCCGAGCCGCAGCCCCGGCACGCACCGGTCGTCGAGCTGACCGGCCTCGGGCTGCGCGGCACCCGCGGGTGGGCGTTCCGCGACGTCGACCTGGTGGCCCTCCCCGGCGACCTGGTGGTGATCACCGGCGGCTCCGGCAGCGGCCGCTCCGCCCTGCTGCTCGCGATCGCCGGGCGGCTGCGCCCGAGCGCCGGGACCCTGGAGGTCACCGAGACCCGGCTGGATGCCAGCCACCGCGCCCGCCACGCCGTGCGCCAGGTCCGCCAGCGGGTGGCCGTCGCCCGCATCGCCGAGCACATCGGCCTGGACGGCGACCTGCCGGTGCAGACCAACGCCCGCGACGCCGCGGACTGGGCGAAGCACCGCCGAGCAGACGTGCAGGACCGGCTGCAGGACTGGCGGTCCCGCACCGGCCTGGTGCTCGAGCCGCGCACCCCGGTCGGGGAGCTGACCGCGCTGGAGGCCACCGCGCTGCACCTGCTCCTGGCCGCCGTCGTGGACCCGGACATCATCGTGCTGGACGACGCCGACGCTGCGCTCACCCCCACCGAGCAGGACCAGCTCTGGCAGATCGCGGCCGAGGTCGCCGCCAGCGGTCCCACGGTGATCGCCACCGCGACCGACGTCCCTGCCCAGGCCGACGTGCACGTGGTCCTGCACCGGCACAGCGGCCCGTCCGCCCACGCGGCGAGCTCCGCGTCGGTGGCCGAGACACCACCGGAGGAGGCGGTGGCCGAGGAGGAGTCACCACCGGACCGGGACACCTCGCCCGGCGAGCCCGGCACACCCGGCACACCCGGCACGCCCGGCGAGCCCGACCACCCCGGCACGCCCGACGATCCCGACCCCGTCGAGCGCCCCACTGCCGATCCCGACCACCCCGGCGCCGACCGAGACGGAGCCCACCGATGAGAACGCTACGCCTGGCCAGTGCCGAGATCACCCGGCACAAAGGCTTCCTCCCCGCGCTCGCCGTGCTGTTCCTGCTCATCGTCCCGTGCCTCTACGGCGCCCTGTACCTGTGGTCGAACTGGGACCCCTACGGCTCCCTCGAGGACGTCCCGGTCGCCGTGGTCAACCTCGACGAGCCGGTCACGGTGGACGGCACCGACGTCGCCGCCGGCGACGAGCTGGTGGACACGATGTTCGAGGACCCGATCTTCGGCTGGGTCCTCACCGACCCCGCGGACGCCGCCGACGGCCTCGCCGAGGGCCGCTACTACATGACCATCACCATCCCGGAGGACTTCTCCGCCAACCTCGCCTCCGGCGCCGAGGGCACCCCGCAGCGTGCCGAGGTGCAGATGCGTCGGGACGACTCGAACGGGTTCGTGGTGGGCATCATGGCCGAGTCGGTCCAGGCCGAGCTGCACCAGCAGATCAACGTGGCCGCCACCTCCGCCTACTTCGAGT